>CALZMB010000047.1 GCA_945788485.1 uncultured bacterium
GAAGATGGGCATCAAGGCAATAGACATATACGGACTGACAGAGATGTCTGGACCGGGTGTGGGCGGAGAATGCGAATACCAGGACGGCACGCACATCTGGGAGGACATGTTCTATCCGGAAATCATTAACCCCGAGACACTGGAACCTGTCGAACCGGGAGAGGAGGGCGAACTCGTCTTCACTTCGCTCTGCAAAGAGGCTATGCCTATTATTAGATACAGAACACGCGACCTCACACACCTCATATATGAGAAATGCAGATGCGGACGCACTGCTGTGCGCATCGGAAAGATTCTCGGACGTTCGGACGACATGCTCATCATTCGCGGCGTGAATGTCTTCCCGTCACAGATAGAGGCTGTGCTCGCCGAATTTGATGTTTATACACCGCACTATTTCATCACCGTTGACAGAAGGGACAACGAAGACACTTTCGACCTCGACGTGGAGCTGAGAGAGGAATATTTCTCTCCGAACCCTGCAAAACAGATGCCGTTCATCAAACCGCTCTACGACCGCCTCGTCTCTGTCACGGGCATAAAACCGAATATTCACATCCTGCCGCCTAACTCCATCGAACGCTCTATGGGCAAGGCAAAGCATGTGAACGACAAGCGTACGCATCTGCAGAACTGGAAATGATGTTTATCCAAAAAAACATAACGACGTGAAAATATTTTCTGACGATTTGGTGGCAGAGGCGACACGTGTCAACCACGTTGCCGACCTCAGCCACGCGACGATAGGCGAGACGCTGCTCGTGGCGCAGTATCTTGAGCAGAAGACGGGAATCCCCTTCATCCGCATGGACCAAGGCAGCCCCGGACTGCCAACAAACAGATATGGCGTGGAGGCGGAGAAACGTGCGCTCGACAGCGGCATCGGCAGCCAGTATCCCGCCGCCGCAGGCGTGAAGGAGCTGAAGGACGCTGCGAGCGAGTTCGTGAAGGCTTTCATCAATATCGACATTAAGCCGGAGGGATGTCTGCCTACTGTGGGCAGCGTGGCAGGCTCGTTCGGCAGTTTCATCGCCTGCTGCCAGAGGAAATCATTCCCCGAGATGGGGAAAGTGCTTTTCATCGACCCGGGATTCCCGATTCAGAAGAGCCAGCTGCGAATACTCGGCATTGAATGGAAAGAGTTTGACATCTTCCATTTCCGCGGACAGGCGCTGAGGGCAAAACTCGAGGAGGAGCTGAACGACGGTGACGTGGCTGCTATCGTATATAGCAACCCGAACAACCCGGCTTGGATTTCGCTCGAAGAAGAGGAGCTGCTCATCATAGGAGAGATGGCGGACAAATATGACGTCATCGTCATGGAAGACCTCGCATACTTCGCCATGGACAACCGCAGAGACCTCAGCCATCCATACGAACCACCTTATGTGCGCACCGTGGCACGATATACGGACAACTATATCATCATGCTCTCTGCCAGCAAGATTTTCTCGTATGCCGGACAGCGCATTGCGCTTGTCTGCATCAGCAATGCCCTCTTCGACCGTCACTGTCCCGCATTGGCGCGACGATACCACGACACGGGGGTGTTCGGACCTACGTTCATCGCAAGCATACAATATATGATTACGAGCGGGTGCACTGCCTCGACACAATACGGATATGCCGAGATGCTGCGCCTGTCGTGTGAGGGAAAGATAAATTTCGTGGAGGACACGAGAGAATATGCAGTGAGGGCTCGCAAGATGAAGGAGATTTTCGTGCGCAACGGGTTCAGCATCACCTATCCCCGGGATGTCACGGAGGACATCGCCGACGGCTTCTTCTTCTCGCTGTCCTACCCCGGCATGAGCGGAGGCGAGCTGGCGAAGGAGCTGATAGCCTACGGCGTGTCGTCAATAAACCTCGACACGACAGGGTCGCTGCAGCAGGGGGTGCGCGCCTGCACTTCGCGCATGAGCGACGTGCTGTATGACGTGCTCGACGAACGTATGAGACAGTTTCACCTTGACCATAAAGACAGATGAGGATTACACTTTTACAAACAGACATCAAATGGGCTGACCCTGCGGCAAACGCTGCACACATGCAGCAGATGATGACGGCGGCGCCAAAGAGCGACATCTATGTCCTGCCGGAGATGTGGAGCACGGGCTTCGCCGCCAAGCCGGAGGGCATCGCTGAGCCCGACGGGGGCGACAGCGTGGCATGGATGCAGCAAATGGCAAACAGGCTCGACGCTGCCGTGGCGGGCAGCATCGCGGTGAAGGACAGCCGGGACATGACATTCCGCAACAGATTCTATTTCGTGAAACCCGACGGCGCGAACAACGGCGGCTGCTGCCATGTGCACTATGACAAACACCATCTCTTCACATACAGCGGGGAGCACCGCCACTACGCGGCGGGTGAGCGACGTGTGGTGTGCGAATGGAGAGGCGTGAGGTTCCTCCTGCTCGTCTGCTACGACCTGAGATTCCCGACATGGGCACGCAACCACGAGGACTACGACTGCATTCTATGCGTTGCTTCGTGGCCCACGCCGCGCATCGACGCATGGAACACTCTGCTCAGGGCGCGCGCCATTGAGAACCAGTGTTATGTGGCAGGCGTTGACAGGGTGGGAACTGACCCCTATTGCGAATACTGCGGCGGGACGCAGCTCATCGACCCTTACGGCCGTATCGCCAAGACTTGCGAGACAGGCAAGGAGATGACTATCACGGCTGACATCGACATGGAGAGGCTCAACGCCTTCAGAATGAAATTCCCCGTGCTGAAAGACAGGGATGTATAATGTATTATTTATAATTTACAATTTATAATTACCGTTGCTGAAAGTGCAATTATACATTATACATTATTCATTAAAAAATGTGGCAAATGAAAAATTTACAGAAAAACATGCCTGTCGCAGTGGCTATGGCTATGGCCTCAGCCGCCATCTCATGCAACGGAGGGACTACGGGGCAGACGGAGAACAAAGCGTCATTCATCACCGATGCCGGAAAACTGGCGATGATACACTCGATGAAAGACCTCGACGGGACGGGAAGGCTGTACGAGATAGACTATACAGAAGACTACAGGCTCGACAATGTGATGAAGCCGGGCATCACGGAGCAGACGAAGCTCTTCGGACATATCGCCTCGCTGCTCTTCGACAGCATCCCGTCTGCCACACCTGAGGTGAAATACGGTGCTGGATGCAGCGCCTTCGCCGCACGCGAGGCTGAGGGCAAGGGATTCATGATGGGGCGCAACTACGACTTCAGACATTTCACGCCCGACAACAAGAGCTACATGCCCACCGCTGCTATCATCGTGCGCACAGCGCCACGCGGAGAGAAGAGGTCTATCTCGATGGTTGACGGACTGAACCTCGGTTTCGGACAGGGCTTCTACAACGACGGCGTGACGGACCTCTCGATGATGATGGCTCTGCCATACGCCGCATTGGACGGCATCAACGAAGACGGCTTCGCCATCGGTGTGCTCGCGCTCAACGAGAAACAAACGAATCAAGAGACCGGCAAACACCGAATAAGCACGACGGTTGCTATACGCATGCTGCTCGACAAAGCGGCGACGGTGAAAGAGGCGATAGCAATGCTGAAGGATTATGACATGGACATGAGGGGCAACGGACACAGCAACTACCATTTCTTCATGGCTGACGCAACGGGAGACTATGCCATCGTGGAATATACCTTCGACAAAGACAGAAGGGAGCCGAAGGTGATGGAGGTCTTCACGGCTGACGATTCGCTGCGATGCGTAACGAATTTCTATGTCGCGCCGAGCATGACAGGAACGACTGACGGATGGGGTTCGAGCCACGGAAAAGACAGATACGAGACATTGCGCAAGACACTGGGCAAGAAAGAATATGTCATGAGTGAAGACGAGGCGATGGGACTGCTGAAGGCGGTGTCGCAACCACCGACAGAGGAACTCACTTCGCAGACGCAATGGTCAGCTCTGTACAACCTGACAGAGAAGACGGTGCGCCTCACGATTCTGCGGGAATACGCAAAAGAATATAAGTTGTTCTTTAAATGATTTCTCAGTTGACAGAACAACTTTTAATGTATAATTTATTATTTACAATTTATAATTGTCGTTGCTGAAAGTGCTATTTCTAAATTGAAAAACCGTTCGAAAGTGCAATTATACATTGTAAATTATACATTATACATTGTTGGATCTCGTCAACTAAATCTTCAGACTGGCCTTAGGAAAATTATGAAAACCGCATGGATACTGCTCAGCCTCTTGATGTCTGTATGTGTCCGGGCACAAGAGAAGACGGGCAATCCTGTCATCAACGATGCTTTCTCTGCCGACCCGTCAGCAAAGGTGTTCAACGACACGCTGAAATACAATAGCGAAGGGAGGACAGAGAAAGTGACGACGACACTCGACGCGTCGCGTCTGCTCATGCACGGCGTGGATATGAGACGCATCGAGGCTATGGTGGCTGCAAGCATCAGCCTGCCTTCGATAGGGAAGAAAGAATACTCCCTGCCGCAGTCCGTGACAAGAGAGACGCTGCAGAACGCCATCGACGAATGCAGCGGCAATGGCGGAGGAAGGGTCATTGTCAACGCCGGGGTGCATCATATCGACGGACCGGTGGTGATGAAGAGCAATGTCTGCCTGCATCTGAGAAACGGAGCCACGTTGAGCTTCACAGGCAATCCCGACAGCTATCTGCCTGCCGTTTTCTCAAGATGGGAAGGCACGGAACTCTACAACCGTTCGTCGATGATACGTGCAGAATATGCAGAGAACTTCGCCATCACCGGTGAAGGCACAGCGGTGATAAACGCCAACGGAGGGGAAATGGCACGATGGGGGATGCCGGGCGGAAAGCCGGACTTCGTGGAGAACATACACGGCACACACGGAGAGACACCGGAGAAAGACGATGTGGAACGGCTGAGGACTATGGGAGACAACGCCACAGATGTGGAGAAACGCGTCTTTGGCAGTGAAAGCAGACTGAGGCCATGCGCCATAGAGTTCGTGAATTGCCAGGAGATTCTCGTCGAGGGCGTCACGTTGAAGGACAGCCCGTTCTGGTGCATACACCCCGTATATTGCAAGGATGTCACAATACGCAACGTCACGATAGACTCTCACTTCCCGAACAACGACGGATGTGACCCGGAATCGTCTGAACGTGTGATGATCGAAAACTGCACCTTCCGCACAGGAGACGATGCCGTGGCGATAAAGGCCGGACGCGATGCCGACGGGAGACGGGTGGGACGGCCGGCAAAGAACATCGTGGTGAGAAACTGCCGCTTCTTCAGCAAATGCAACGGCTTGTGCATCGGGTCTGAAATGTCGGGTGGAGTGAGCAACGTCTTCTTGCGGAACATCACCGTCGGAGACGTGAAGAATGCTCTGCTCTTCAAATCAAACCTGGACAGAGGCGGATATATTGAGAACGTATTCGTTGATTCGATCATGATAAGTTCGGCGGCAGGGGCGGTGCTGAGGTTCGAAACAAACTATTTCGGATACCGCGGAGGCAACTGTCCTTCAAGGTATGCCGACTTCGTCATAAGCAACATAAAAGCCGGACGAGCCGACGCTTACGCCATATACATCGACGGGAATGACACTGAACCGATACGGGACATAGACGTAGAGAATTTTGAAGTGAAGGAGGCGAAAAACGCAACCTATCTGTACAAGACAGAACGATGCTCTTTCAGAAACTGCAAAATAAACGGACGCCTCATCCCCGAAAATCCGCAACAGGACACGGAGCGCAAACAATGTGACGTGTGGTGAGAGAAGCTCGTGTTTTTAAAACTAAACTTTTCTGAGGGAAAGCTTGCAGAAAAGAAAAACATGCCTGCTTTTGCAGAGACAACAGAGCCGCGACAAGCTCACTTGCTGCAAAAAGATACTATGGATTCATGACACTTGACAACAAATAATAACACACCTGAAAACTGACAACAATGAACATACTGATTCTGATAGGCAGCCCACGCAACAACGGGAACACAGATTTGCTGGCACAAGCCTTTGCACAGGGCGCAGAGGCAAAAGGGCATAAGGCGGATGTGATAAAGGTGGGCGAAGTGAATGTGAAACCGTGCATGGGCTGCAACATGTGCTTCGAGGACAATGAAATGGCTTGCGTGCAGAAAGATGACATGCAGGATGTGTATGCCAGGATGAAGAATGCTGACATGCTGGTTGTTGCATCGCCTGTGTATTTCTATAGCATCAGCGCACAACTGAAGGCTGTCATCGACCGTTGCCACAACCCGATACGCGACACTTTCAACATAAAGAAAGCGGCGTTGCTGCTCGTGGGGGCATCATCAAAGCCGGCTATCTTTGACGCCGCACTGGCTGAGTATAAGCTCTGCATCGACTATTTCGGCATAGAGGATGCGGGACATGTGCTTGTCGGAGGAATGAAGGCGAAAGGGGACATAAGAAACTCTGACGCTCTGAAAAAGGCTTACACGATGGGCGAGAGCCTGGAATAGTATCACAGCATTATGGACATTGAAGAAATCAGAGACTATGCGCTGGCACTGACAGGTGTGACGGAAGACCAGCCTTTCGGCGACGACAACATCGTTTTCCGCATCGGAGGAAAGATTTTCATCTGCCTCTCGCTCAACAATGGAGGATGTGGCTCTGAGCTTGCCGAGCCTCATTTCGCCCTGAAACTGAAGCCCGAACGCAACGAAGAGCTGCGAGAGAAATATGAAGAGGTGACGCCTGCATGGCACTGGAACAAGAAGCACTGGAGCGACGTATTCTACACAAACCTCGACAGCAATACGGTGAAGGCATGGATAGACGAAGCGTATGGCTTAGTGATGGCATCGCTGCCGAAGAAAACAAGGATGAGTGTTTCGGCAATTCATAATGTATAATTGTTTTTGCACTTCCTGAACAAAAGAACTATCTGTCCTTGGAATGCTGAGCCGTTTTGTCGGCATGTTGACAGATTCCCGCTCGTTCCTCCCCTACCCCAGACACGAATATTTCAGACGCATGCTCTGCAACCTTCTCGGCAACGACGTGGAGAACGTAGAACTTCCGGCAAGCGAACTCGACCGCATCGGACAAATGGTTGAGGATACCTGCTATAACAACGCAAAGGATTATTTCAACTTCTGAAAACAGCAAACTTAAACAACCAATTCACCGAAAAACGATGGACTACGAGCTCATCATAAAGAACATAATCGAAGAAATCGAACATCTCAAAGGCATAGGAAAACAAGCAGACTATATACCTGCCCTGGCGAAAGTGAACCCCGACCAGCTTGCAATTAGCATCAACACCACAGACGGAGAGATGTTCTCGCACGGAAACGACAACACAAAGTTCTCCATTCAGAGCATTACAAAAGTCTTTGCTCTGTCAATGGCGCTATGCTTCGAAGGTGAAAAACTGTGGCAGAGACTGGGACGAGAACCCTCCGGAACTTCTTTCAACTCCCTCGTACAACTGGAATTGGAGAATGGATTGCCACGCAACCCCTTCATCAATGCAGGAGCAATCGTAGTGGCAGACATACTGATGGAGAAACTGAAAGACCCTATCAACGACTTCATCTCCTTTGTCAGAGACATCGCAGAAACGGACGATATACACTACAACCTCGATGTGGCAGCGTCGGAGAGAGAATGCGGCTATCTCAACGCAGCCATCATAAACCTCCTGAAATATCA
Organism: uncultured bacterium; assembly: GCA_945788485.1. Classification (GTDB taxonomy): domain Bacteria; phylum Bacteroidota; class Bacteroidia; order Bacteroidales; family Bacteroidaceae; genus Prevotella. Next base: position 7,681 of record CALZMB010000047.1, read on the forward strand.
CGGAAACATACGGGGGAATATAGAGGATGTCCTGCATTTCTATTTCTTGATGTGCAGCATAGAGATGAACAGCCAGCAACTCGCACATGCTTTCCTGCCTTTCGCAAATCACAAAAAAGAATTCCGATTCGGAGACATAATGCTGACACACTCGCAAGTGAAACGCATCAATGCCATCATGCAGACTTGCGGATTCTATGACGAAGCAGGCGATTTCTCTTATTTCGTAGGACTTCCAGGAAAAAGCGGTGTAGGCGGAGGCATCGCGGCGGTCTTCCCAGGATTATACTCCGTTGCCGTATGGAGCCCGCGGCTGAACAAGAAGGGGAACTCTGTAATCGGGATGAAGATGCTCGAACTGCTGACAACAAAGACAGAGGAGTCGATATTCTGAGATTATCGGCTCCTCTACATATTTATGATTCTCATGCTTTCTTGGCTTGTCATGCAAACCGGCAAGCCAAGAAAGCTTTTTTTTTCAGGGTGGGGGCTAAATGCGCTTTATCAGATTTTGAGATTGCTTTTGAGGGCAAATTGAAAGTTGAATAGGGTTTCTGTCCCCCGGGAAACGTTTCTGTCCCCCGGGAAACGGGGGAACCGAAGGGGGTTAAAAGACTATTGAGGAACCGAAGGGGTAAAGACCATTGAGGAACCGAAGGGGGTTATAAGACTATTGAAACAAGAGCAGAAGAAATGCTTGCATTTATTATGCCTTGCGAGGAGGAGGAAGACGAAGTCAACCGCCAAAAAGAATCCAAAAGATGGCAAATCGTCAACCCTTGAATATCAATGAATTTGACGGTGGGCATTTATAGAACCCGCCTTATTTCATGAAAGCGAAATAGACAGCGGCAACGAGGCAGATGAAAGACACCGCATGGTTCCAATGCAGGCTCTGCCCCTGGAATATGACGCCCGCTACAATAGTGAATACGATCAAAGACACGACCTCCTGTATAACCTTCAGCTGTATGAGAGAGAAAGGCCCGCCATTGCCCTCAAAGCCTATACGGTTGGCAGGAACCATCAGGCAATATTCGAAAAACGCTATAGCCCACGACATGACAATGATTGCAATCAGCGGCCATGAAGTGGTGATGCGCATCTCTTGAAGACGAAGATGGCCATACCATGCCAATGTCATGAAACAATTTGAGCCTATCAACAATAATATTGTGTAGAACGCTTGCATATTTCAATGTTTATTTATCCTTCTAAGTATAGCGTGCAGAAAGCCTTTGCTTAGCTGTGGCTTTGCGCGTCATGGCAGCGACAGTTTATTTGACGAGTGTGATACGCCCATCCGGGGTTGCATATTGCTGCGGGATGATTCCGCCGAGAGCTTCTGTTATGTATTTCACAAGAGCGTCACTGTAGAATAGAGGCATTTCTGCATAGTCCGTCTTTCCGCGCAGGATAGCGGCAAAACCTCCGCCGTAGATGCAATAGTTGATTGTAGCAACTTTATATTCCTTGTTTTCCACCAATGGACGATAGTCTCCACTCGCGGCATCCAATACCATTACATCACTGACACACGGCTTCGCGCCACCTTGCCTGAGAGTGAAACGGAGACCTGAGACCTGCGGAAAATCTCCCGATTCAGCAGGCGACATGGCACAGCAGGTATTAAGGATATTATATATCTCTGAGCCTTTCAACTGTATTGTACACAGAAGGTTGTCGTATGGAAGAAGGTCAAGCACATTGCCATGCGTGAGGTCGCCTGCCTTGACAGCAGTACGAAGTCCGCCGCCGTTTATCATAGCCACTTCTGCCTGCGCCGCATAACGCAGGGCATCAGCCACGATATCACCAGCATTAGTCTCCATGAATCTCACAGCCTGCCGTTTCTCTGCGTCGAGGATGTTCAGGTCGAATGGAGCATAGCCGATCTTCCGGTTGACGACACGCGCCATCTCGGCTTTCACACTGTCAGTGACCGCCTCCACAACACTGTCACGGAACGCTATGGACGAGCAAGGGATAAGCTCAGAAGTGACGGTGCCGTCACTCTTTATCACCACCTTGCCTATGTTCCTGAACTTTGTCCCAGTCTGTGAGATAGGAACCTTAACACTGTCAGCATTCAAGACAAAAGTGTCTGTAACCACTGAATGTGTATGACCGTCAAGGACAATGTCTATGCCACGCGTAGCTGCAATAACATTATGAGAATCGATGTTCATCACATTTTCGTCCTCGCCAAGATGTGAAAGCAACACGACATAGTCTGCACCTGCCTGACGTGCTTCATCAACAACTGTCTGTATTTCTGAAATAAGATTCTTCTCGCAAAGATTATATATCTGCTTGTTGTCTCGTGTGATGAAGGCATTGCTCTCTGTAAGCAGTGAAGTAGGTGTGACAACCCCGACAAAAGCAATGCGCTTGTCACCGTAGCTGCGCATGATATATCGGCTGAATAACGGTTTCTGAGTAGTATTGTCCATGAGATTGAGACAAGTGACAGGAATCTCTGGTCCTGTTACAAGTTCGGTCAGACGAGACACCGCAAAATCAAACTCATGATTCCCAAGACCTACGGCATCATAATTCATCTTCAGCAAGATATCCCTGATAAACTTTCCCTGCTCCATAGCTCCTGCAACACCACCTTGCAAGTAGTCGCCGCTGGATGCCAGAGCGACATAAGCAGTGTCAGATATTGCGTTTCGCAGCCCAGCAAGCACCGCATACCCGTCGATATTGCAGTGGACATCATTTTCATGAAGAATCACGATGCTCTTTCGGTTGCCTTCTTGCTCTTTAGCAAACGTAACGGATGAAAGAGTGAACAAAGAGACAAATGTCAGTAATACGGCAATTTTTCTCATAATAAACAGTATAATACAGCGTAATTTATATTAAATATCTCCTTCTGAAAAATTATGTGGATAATATACTCAAAGCAGAGTAATATACATCAGTTCTCAGTCAACGTGACTGTTCTACAGAGGATGGCGTCCAATTTCTCAGAAAACGCATCACCTTATTTTTATTATATCCCTCTCCTTCTTCAAGGAAGCTGCTGTCTTGTGTGTGCAGGACATTGCCGTCAACATCAAGCACAACCATCACAGGCAGTCCAAAACGTATGGGATTGCCCAGTCTTCTAATGGCATTCACATTGTTCTGCTCGCCACGCCGGGATGATGAATTGATGTGAACATAAACAAAATTTGATTGTATGAAATCAGCAATCTCCTTATCTTGAGTGATGTAGTCGGCAAAACGAAGACACCACTTGCACCAGTTGCCTCCAACCTGACAGATGACATAACGATGAGACTTGGCGGCTTCAACCAGAGCACTGTCAATCTGAGCCATCGCATCAGCCTTTTCATCATAAACCTTTTTCAAGTTCTGTGCAGACAAGGCTGAAACAGAGACAAATAAAATGAATAGAAGAGAAAGAAAAAATCTCATAAGGCGCAAGGTTTTAGGAATAGCAGAAGAGAGAACTTATCATTAATATTGAAACAGCTCTGAAACAAAGTGTATGTTTCAGAGCTGTCGTTTTAAAG
>CALZMB010000048.1 GCA_945788485.1 uncultured bacterium
GATGGCTATATGTTGTGGTATGATGTCTTTTTGCATATCTTTCTGCTGTGTGAAATGGTGTGCTGTATGTCTTGTGATGTCCGCCGCACGCTGTTGTCTGCTGTCAGTAGTCCTTGTTGCAGGTCTTGCATTTCGCGGAGAAGCTGTAGGTGAGCATGAGGCGGAGCGATGCGTAGCAGTCTGTGTTCTTGAAGATGCCCGAGCTTTCGATGCCGAGCGGGGCTTCAGCGCCGTCAAGCTTGTCGCTCAGGGTGGGGTGGAAAGTCCATTCGAGCGCTATGTTCAGCCGTCGTGACGCTTTGTATTTCACGCCGAAGCCTAACGGGAGGTTCGCCGTCGCAGTGCTTTCTCCGTCGCCTGTCGCGAGTGTCGCGCCCAGCCCGAGCGAGATGTACGGCGTGCAACGTACTGCGCCGCGGTAGTCGCGCCCTGTGCCGTAGGGCCAGAAATTGTATTCGTAGCTGACGTTCAAGTCCATCAGGTTGCGGCTGAAGGTGTATGGCGTGTCGGCGTAGTCGGGATAGTAGGACGAGCTGTTTGCGCTGCTGCCTTCGACTTTGCAGTATGACGCGTCAATCTTCAGTCCGCTGTATGGCGAGAAATTGTGTCTGAACACGAGGTTCAGTTCAGGTTTCAAGCCTTTTGTCAGCGAGCCGTTGAAATCGCCGAGATAGTTTGTCATGCCCACTCCGATGCCTATCTCTCGTTTGTAGAGAGGGTCGTCCTGTGCCGCTGCCGTAGTCGTTGAGGCAAGTAGGATGATGAGGATAATGGCTGTTTTGCTGAAGATGGTGGGCATGGATAGGTGAGTTTGGTGCCTGAGGCTGTGTGTGTTGTTGCGGCAAGGGCTGTTTGTTGTCGCGCCGGTGGGGCTGTCATGTGTTTTGTGTTCTTCGACCTGGCCGAAGAATACGGGCAATGTCAAATGGGCGCGTGTGTGCCGGAGGCTTATTGCCAAGCCACGTTGCTGAGGTAGCCTCTCCACACCTTGCCCGTCGATCCGCAAATCAGCCAGATGTGGCGGTTGTTGTCGGCAACCATGGCAAACGATGTGGGGCTGCTGCTGAAGCCTTCGGGCAGTGTGATGATTTCTGTCTGCCACCAGTTCAGGCCGTTGTCCATCGAGTGATAGGTCTTTTCAAATGCCTTCAGAGTGCATTCGCCGACACCCTCGCCGCCCATGAGGAAGAGGCGGTCGGCATAGTGGATGACGGTGAGATGGTCAACAGTCGGGGCGTGATGCCATGTGACGCTCTCGAAAGGCTGGTACATCCACGGCAGACGGAGGGCGTGGTCAGAGCTGTCAACTGTCTTTGTCCAGATGTTGCAGGTCACTGTGCCGCCGTCGTATCTGTTTCCGAAGAGGTATATCTTCTCTATGTCATTGTTGGTCTTGGTAGGCACAGAGATGCCTGAGATGTCTGTGTTGGGCAGGAAGCTGGCAGGCGAATCGATGTCGTCTGCGCTCCATGACGCGCCGTTGTCGGCAGACTTCTTCAGTGTCCCGTCTTCCGCGATGGCATAGACTTCTGTCTTTGATGCTGCCACAAGCTGCTTCAGCCCTGTCATTGCAGCCACCTGCGTCCATGTGTCGAGGTCAGACGAAGTGAAGACATTGCCGTTGTCGGTGAGCAGATAAGCCACTTCTGCCGTCGTGGTGAGAGAGATGCGCCCTGCCTCTGGCAGCGTCAGACCGCGCCAGTTGTTGCCGTCGGCATGGTCTGTAACTGCCGCCGCCGCCTTTCCGTCGGCTATGCCGTATGCCACGATATAGTCCTTGAAAGCAATGCCGCGCATATCCTCCATCTTCGCGAGCGTTTCGTTAGCGGTTTTCTCGTTCCAATAGAAGGTGGAATCCTTCTCTTGGTGTACCCTCACCTCTACGGTGTATTCGCGATACCATGACGCGTCGTTGGCGTAGCATCGCAGCACACGCGGCGTTGAGAAATCGAGCGAATCGGTGTTCTGCACCATTCTGATAGAGTCAGTGCCGTCGTTATGTTTCAGATAGACGTATCCGCTGTTCTTCGCCGTGACGTTGATGAGGCTCTTGTCAACCTGTGTGCCGTCGGGCAGAGAGTCGAGGTTGTAGATGACGCCGAGCTGCTGGTTGATTACAAAAGCGTAGCTGCTGCAATTGACAGAAATAGTATAGGTTGAATCTTCGCCTGCCGCGTTTGTCGTGTGCATCGTGCGGCTGAGTGTGCCGAGGCTGAACGACGTGATGGCGGCGTCATTATAGTATTTCACCGTCGTCTCGTCGTCGCTCAGACATGATGTCATCAGCACCATGCAAGCGGCGAAAAACACCAATATGTAATGTCTGTTGTTCATCTGAATCATTGAAATTGCCTCCCGGAGGCGTGTCGAAACTTGTTTTACTGCCATTTACTTGGATGATGGACGTAATTCTGTGCAAAATTAATCAGAATAATTTAAAAACGCCGTTTTTGCTTGTATGTATTATTGATTTTATAGATTTTCAAAGCATTTTTTAAGTTCTGTTTACGTTAAGCGCCCTTTTTCTTGCCGTAAAGCACTGATTTCTGTCACGTTTCACAGTGTCTGGCAGGCGGAAATGACGGATTTGTAGAGGCTGACATTGTCGAGGAGGCTGCGGTTTCCGACGAGTATGAGCTGGCGGCGTGCCCTCGTTATGGCGACGTTCAGCTTCCGGTCAACAACGTAAGGCTCTTTTCCCGGATGGCTGACGATGAACGAGTTGGCGGTGAGGAAGTCTATTTGCGCCCGTCTCCCGATGGTGAACGAGAAGATGATGACATCGCGTTGCGAGCCTTGGTATCTCTCCACGGTGTCTATGTTCACCTGCGCCGCCGTCTCTTTTCCCATCTTCTGTTCTATCATCCTGCGCACGAGGGCTATCTGGTTTCTGTACGGGACGATGACACCGAGGGTCTTGTCGCCCTTCCAGCGGTCTCCGACGGCACGGTGTATGCGTTGCACGATGTCCGCCACGCAGCGTGCTTCGGCAGTGTTTGATTTTGCGTCCACCTCGTTTTCCGCCGGCACGATGTCGAGAAAGATTGTCCTTGAAGAGCGCAGCAGATTGCCGAGCGCATCTGTTCCTGCACTCTCGTCATACAACAAGCCCTTCTCTTCCTGGTGCGGCAGAGGCACTGCCTCGATGTCTTCCTCTTTATAGAAGGTGCGGTTCACCCATTCCGCTATCTCAGGGTGCATCCGTCCCTGTCTGTTCAGCGTACCGATGCAGGCGAGAGAGTTGCCGTCGGCATCCTCAACGCTATGTCCGCGAATGACGGAGAGCAGACGTTCGAAGAGTGACGAGCGGCAGTCGGAGAGCGAGACAGAGTGCAGCAGCGTGTCGCTGACGGCGCTGTCCTCCGCTTCCTGCTGCACCACGGCGGGCAACTGTTTCGTGTCGCCTATCATGATGAATTTCTTCACTTTAGCTAACAGTCCCACGATGTCCGGCTCAAGAATCTGCGACGCCTCGTCGATGATGGTGAGTGAGAAGTCGCGCAGCGACAGAATCTCCTGGTGAGACATGAGCGTTGACGTAGTGGCGACTACGACCGGCGTGGCGGAGATGATGTCGTGGGCGGATTTCAGACTGCCTGCATCGGCGAAGAGACGTCTCGCGAGACGGTGGCGGTATGCCGGCGAGCATGAGAAAGTATTGCCGATGCGGAGGTAGTGTATGCCGGCATCCGTCAGCATTCCGCATATCTCGTCCACCGCGCGGTTGGTGTATGAGGTGAGCAATATGGCACGTCCTGTGCCGCGGTTGTTCTGAAGCTCCTCTTCGACCATGAATCTCATTGCCATAGATGTCTTTCCTGTTCCCGGCGGACCGACAAGCAGGAAATAGTCCTTTGCCTGGAACGCCCTCAAGAGGATGTCGTCGTAGGCGGGATGATAGCTTTTCGAGAGCCGCCGGCTTGTGTCGCTGCTTGGCAGCCGACTGCCTAACAGCAGTTCGCGCTGACGGTTGTCGGGGCATGTCATGAGATTGTAGAGCGACTTCATCTTCGATGACGGAGCCATGCCTCCTGCATGTTCTATCGCCCACGACAGCGTCTCGCCGGCAGAGAAGATGCGAGCCGGCTGCGGGTCGTGCAGGAATATGCCGACCGACTGTGCCGAGAGGTCTGCCACCACGCCCTTGTACAGGATGGCATGAGGCGCCGACGGCGTGGTGTCGCGCTTGAACGAGTAGAGCCATACGCTGTCCCCGGGACGGAAATCCATCTCGTTGTCGTATGCCGGAGTGAGGCGGAGGTGCTGCACGGGAGTTTCCGGGGCGATGTCTCTCGCTGCCCCGCAGTCTCCTGACTGTATGTCGTCGCCCTCGCAGGCCTCTTTCCGTGACACGGCAGGCGTGATGTCGTTGCAGACGATAATCTCTCCGTTGGCGAGCTTCTGTGAGAACGGCGCGTGCCATACCTCTGCTGTTCCGTGTGTCGTCCCCTCTTGTGCGCCAGTCATTGAGATTGCGTATTCTCTGAAAACAAAACTTGCCATGCGGCAGAAATACGCTTCTTCGAGAGGCGAGAGGCTGTGTAACGGCGAGAGGAGGCCTGTCAGACGCGGCTTGATGTATCTTTCGAAGAAATCGCTCTTGTCATTATTCTCGTTCAGCACATCAAGCGTGAGATGCTTCAGGATGGCTGGCGTAAACCCCTGTCGGGCGAAGAGCAGAAGGCTTGATGCTATGCGGTTGCGCAGCTTCAGCGCTTCGACGAGCAGCTGCCTGTAATAGCTGACGACGAGCAGACCGTCAGGCAGTGGGTAGCGCGAATATATGAGGCGTATGTCCTGCTTGTTCATCGACACGCCGAAGTTGCAGTGCAGCACAGCGAAATAGAGCAGCAGCTGCACGTAGTGGTCTTCTTTGTGGAACGTGCCGTGAGGCGTACGCAGGTGACGTTCGAGGTTGAAGTTGCGTCCCGACTTCTGTTCGGCGAGCAGAAGCATATCGGCAGACATTAGATCGACACGTCCTTGCAGTCCGAGAGCCGGGCAGATGAACGACGGTTCGAGCAGGAAAAGCCCCTCGCTGTCGTCTTTCAAGATAGCTTTACGCTGCTGCGCATACTGCTTCATCAGCTCTTCGGCGATGCCAAAGATATTTTCCGCCTGCCTCTGACACTGCTTCTTGTATTCTGAAGCAGAGAAGTCGGGGCAGGTGGCGTATGCGAGGGCATCGGTTGTGAAATGCCGTTTCAGCGTGTTCTTCCATATCTCGTCGCGCGCTTCGTCTCTGTCGGCACGCATAAAGGCGTCGAGCAGGGCGTCAGAAAAGTTGCCAAGAAGTATGGCTTGGCTGTTGGCTGATGGCTGAAGCTGATTTGCGATGTATGCCAGCGGATGATGTCCGTAGTCGGTGAAGCAGCGCGCGATGGACGAGATGTCAATGAGATAGTCCGGCTCCACGATGATGAAGCCGGGCAGGATGTTGCCGCCGGCGTCTTCCTTGCAATCGACAAGAGAGAGGACTGTGCCTTCGTTGACGATGCGCTGAAGGTATTCGCTGCCGTCTCCTGCCACGACATGGCGCAGCGAAGCGTCGTCGGCGAGCTGCACGTCGAACGTCATGTTGCCCGCATCATCTTTCGTGCATGGCGTGGAGGCGATGCACTGGATGTGGCGGTCGGTGATTCTGAGATTCTCAGCTGAGGGGCGGCGGTGGCGCGGAAGCAGAAGCAGCAGCTTCTCCGGCACCGACACGTCATACACGGAGGAGATGAAAAGAGCGAGGGCGCGGCAATCGTAGAGGATGTCTTCTGCCAATGTGCCGTCGTCGGCACTCGTTCCTGATGCGCCATCGTTGGAGTTGTGGCGCATACGCTGTATCTCCATCCTGTCGGCAACATTGATGTTGTGGCGGCGGCAAAGATAATCCACCTGCGCGAAGAGGCTGCCGAAGTTCTGGCGCATGCCTCTCACTGCCTCGTGACACACCTCCACCAGCGTCTCATGAATGAAACGCCGGCGCAGCCCCGGGTGCATAGTTGTGTGCGTGGCGATATGCTCCACCTGTGCGAAGAAGTCGCCGGCGGCGGGGCGGGGAGTGTGTGGTGTGCTGCTTGACATGACGGTTGCGCGATGTGGGTGGCAGATGTGCGGATTTCAGGATGATGAGCCGGGAGGATGTTCTTGTTGTGGACGGTCAGTCGCCTTGCAGACGGCGGAAGAATGTGATGACCTCTTCCCATGTCTTGAAAGTGTCTGAGCCGTAGGTGACAGTTGTGGCGAGTGTTGCTGACGGCGGCGCGGCGGAGATGTAATAGTCGCCGTAGAGCAGATGCCGCTGGTTGGTGAAGATGATGCGGTTGTATGCCGGGACATTCACATATTCATACAGCCACTCGCTTACGGCGGCATACCGGTCCGGACGGTTGGCAGGAGCGTCGGCGACGAAATACACGTCGTATGTGTCGATGAGTGCCCTTACGGCTTTCAGCATAGAGGGCGCAGCCATCATGCGGCTGTCGTGCAGCGTGTCGAAATCAATATACACCACCTCGCGCTGACGTTTTGTCTGCTTGTCGTCAATCCATCTGACGACGGGGATGAGAGAATGCAGCACGACGGAATCAATAAGCCGGTGCTCGCCGTGGAAGCTGACGGCGTTGCCGTAGTGTTCAAGAAAGAGGTCGCGTGTGTGGACGAGAGGGTCGTTGTCGCCGAAGAGTCCATAGACAGTGCCGCTGTTCTGGCTGAAGCATTGCGCCGTCAGGTCGCGGTATTCTTTCACGATGGCTTTCGTGATGACCATCTCCTGCACGCCGTCCTGCCGCGGGTTGAGGAACGTGAGCTTGCCTATCATGCCATGACTGCCCATCGTGTCGCCCATCTGGAAAGCCGGGTTGACGAGTATGCGGTCGTAGCCGTAGAGCATCTCTGCCATCATGCCGCCCATCGAACTGCCTATGATGAGGTCTGGCTGCTCTGTCTCGCATGTGCGGTGCAGCAGTTGCATGGCTTCTGACGGATGTATGGGGAGGTCGGGAGCTATCACGGTGGCGGAGGGAAGGACGGTGCGCAGCAATGCCACGGTGCCCGACTGCCCGCTCGACGCGAAGCCGTGGACGTAGAGAATCTTCTTGCCCGACATGATGTCAGGCCATGTCTTGATATGTTCCATATAATATTAGTTTACAAGTTGACGAGTTTACAAGTTGACGAGTTGATAGTATTTGAGTGGTGAGTTTGAGATGACAGTACAAACAACTTGTCAACTTGTCAACTGAAAAGAATCAGCTATAGAAAAATATGCAGCTGACACCGGATGTCCGAGAACCATGATGCCGGAATCTGTTGAGGTCCGTTTGAGATGACATCGCGGTCGAAATATTTCGTCACGGTGTATTGTATGCCGAGTATGACGTTCTTCATTATGTCTATCGTGCCCACTACATTGCCTTTTACGCCTTTGCCGTAGAGCATGTTGAAGAGCGAGCCGTAGTGCAGTGACTTGTCTGTGATATACACCCGCGAGGCATAGCCCGAGGTGTTGAAATACGCGAATGTTCCCCACAACGAACGCGATTTGCGGACATATCCCGCTCCCTGCACTGCCGCGATGCCGTAGTCGTCTGTCGAGGGTAGATAGTTTGCATGTACTTGCGTCATCCATCGCCACCGCCTGTTGAGGTTCTTCAGCTGGAGACGCAGCGTGTGCTGCGATGTCCCGTCGGGGAGTTTTGCAAACTGCGGAAGCCAGCTGCCGTCGTCAGAGACGGCATATTCCCTGTACCGGTAGCGCATGACGGCTGCGATGTCCTGCTTCTGATATGTGAGCATGAGGTAGGTGTCGAACGTGCGCGACGCTCCGTCGTAGCCGTAGCGTAGCCAAGGATGATATGCAATGTCGATGTATCCGGCGAAGGAGACGTAGTTGCTGGCTTTCGACGAAGCGCCGACGTATATCCCGCTCTCGTTCTGGCAAGTGCTGACATCGCCGAACGACGAGCCGGTGAGCGTCTGGTAGCGGTAGCTGTAATAACGATGCAGGGCGAAAGCATGCCATCGGCGGCTGAGCTTGTAGCGCAGGATGTTTGCCGTAGCGGGCGCTATGCCGCCTTTCTCGCCCTCGTAGTGCCACGCCGCGTTGCTGACGGCTGTCTCGCCGGCAAACTGCAAACGCTTTGTCGAATAGGAATAGGAGAGCGACGCGGCGATGAAATCGTTGCCCTTGGGCATATACCACCTGTAGAGTTGCGACATGTCCGGCGACAGCGAATCGCGCAGGTGGCTGTATGCGACATTAAGGCTGAGGCGCAGCGGATGGCTCGCGTACGTCACCGAGCCGCCTGCGGAAAGCAGACGTGTGCTGTTGCGGCGGGCTATCTCTGAATCTGTCCTGTGGTAGCCCGTTTTCAGAATTGTCGCTATAGTGTTGTCTGAATCCGCTGCCGGAGTGGCGTCGAGGGGGCGGCAGGAGAAGAATGTGGTGAGCGACAGCGTGCGTGTCGCTTTGCCTAAAGGGAACAGCAGCTGTGCGGCGATGCCCTGCATATAGTTGTATTCGCTCTTCGACGAGTGTCCGCGCTGCGTTGTTGAGGCTTTCGGCATGGTCGTGAGGAGAGACGTGCGCGACAAGCGGTAGTCGGTGTTCATCACAAGTCCCATGCCCATCGACATCTGAAAATGCCCTATGACAAGGTCTCTGACAATGCCTTCCGGCTTCACCCGCACGAATCCGGTGTAGAAATCCCAGCCTTTTGAGTTAGTGCCAGAGAAGAAAGGCTCTCCCGCATCGTTCGCTGCCGTGAACGCCGCCTGTATGTTTGAGGCACGGAAACGGTATCTGAGCGAGTGGCTCAGAGGCGCGCCGAGGTATGTGCCGTCGCCGTAGCCGCGGCGTTCGTAGGTGGGGATGTTCACCGTGGCGAGAATCTCGTGACGGGGAGTGGCGGCGGCTGATGCCCTCCTCTGTCTCCTTACCTTATTATATATAGTGTCCGCGAATTGCCGCAGACTGTCTTTCGCGACAACGGGAAGCTCGTGCGGGACATAGCAGACGGCTTTCAGAATGGCGCGGCGCACCTCGTCGAGTGCAGGGATAAGAGCCAGTTCCTCTACAGAACGGAAGAAGCCGTACTTCAGGCGATAGTCTGAGACAGCCATCGCCTGCTTCTCTGACAATAGCGGAATGGCAGCAAGGTCGTCGTATGTCATGGTGTTGAGATTCTGCGGAGCAAGTGCCATTGAGGTCAAGATGTCGTAGGCAGACGCCCATCCCTCTTCGTCGATGTCGTCAAGGTCGGTCAGGGCATTGTAGATGTCCTGCCAATAGTCGGCTGACACCTCTTCCTGACTGTATGTCACAGCAGGGAAAACGAACAGCATTGCAGCGAGAAGAAATCTTTTTGTCACCCTTATGACGTGCATTGCGCTTTCCTTTTTTTCAAGTTTGTTGTTCTGTGAATAGGGGGGTGATGGTTCTGTATGTCTGAAACTCCTTTGGTGAAATGACCTACATCCAGTCGTTCTTTCTCACTATGTGCGCCTCGTCGGCAAAGTCGAGCATCTCTTTGTCGCCTCGCGAATCGCCGTAGGCTGTGATGCGGAATGTGTCGCGGTGTGCGAACAGGCCGGGCAGATGCTGTGTCAGGCGGCGCACCTTCTCCTCTCCGTAGCAGTTGGGAGAGGCGAGCCGCCCGGTGAAGCCTCTTTCGTCGAAGTCTAAGGCTGTGCCGAGCACGGTGAACTGCGGCACGAACCATCTCACCCACTCTACGGGGCTGGCTGTGATGACAATCACCGTTGCGCCGCCTGCCTGCGCTTCTTGCAGATGCCGCAGCAGCGCCGGTCGCAGCAGATGTGTGTGCCGTGAGACGTAGTCTTGCGCAAACTGCCTGAAACCAGCCGCCGTGAGGTCGCCGAAACAATGCTTTAGCAGCCGTGCCTTCGCCTTGCCGTTGGGATAGAGATGCAGCTTCATCATCACTATCCATGGCAGCAGGCGCAGCAAGGCGAGCCACAGCCCTGCCGTGCCGTGTCTGAAACGTATGATGTCGAGCATCGTGTCGCATGTGGTGAGGGTGCCGTCGAAGTCGCTGAGGATAATTTCTTTCTTCATGGGCAGAGGCTATTTCACGTAGATGATGCACAAGAAGGTGAGAATCCACAGCAGGATGTCAATCTGCAAGAAGCGGTCGTGGTAGAGCAGGTGTGTGGGGTCGCCGCTCTTGCCGTCAACGCTTGTGAGCTGCATATAGCGCAGAATGCCGAGTATGACGAATATCGTGGTGAGGTAGAGGTATGGGCAGCCGGTGCGTGCCATCACCTCCGGCGAGAGCGTGTACATGATGTAGCATACGAGCGTGACGGATGTCGTGACGGTGACAGCCTGCGAGATGAACGTCATGTTGTAGCGTTTCGTGTTGTGGCGCGGCGGAATGCCGGTGGCGGCGAAGCGCGCCACGTCGTCGCGCCGCTTTGCCAGGCCCATCAGCAGTGTCAGGAGGAAGGTCATCAGCACCAGCCAGTGGGAGGGAAGAATGTCGGTCGCCGCGCTTCCTGCCATTATGCGTAGGACGAAGCCTGTAGAAAGCACGACGACATCTACGAGCGCGAAGCGTTTCAGCATGAGGCAGTAGGCCACGTCAAGCACGAGGTAAATGCCTATAACACTGAGCAACGCCTGCCATCGTGACGAGAACACCACGGCTGTCAACGTTGACAGAAGGAGCATCACGAGCATGAGGCAGCAGGCTGCCGCTACGGAGACTGCGCCCGACGCTATGGGGCGGTGGCACTTCACCGTGTGGCGGCGGTCGTCCTCAACATCCACGATGTCGTTGAGGCAATAGATAGCCGAGGCGGCGAAGCTGTAGGCGAAGAATGCCACTATGCTGTCGATGACGGCTGAGGAGTGTGTCAGCGCGCCGCCGAAAAAGACGGGCATGAAGATGAAGAGGTTCTTTATCCAATGCTTGGTGCGTAAGAGAAGCAGAAGGTTCTTGAGCATAATGAAGGTTGTTAAGGTCACGTTGTCTGTGTAGATGATGCCCGCGGCTTCTCATGCCGCGGGTTTGCGGTCGTTGCCTGAAGGCTTCAGCGCCTTGTCGATGGCTTTGTGCAGCAGCCAGGCTATGGGGAGCGTGATGATGATGGTGAGGAGAGCCGTGGGCCAATAGCCGAGGTGGAAAGCCTTTATGTCGCGCATG
>CALZMB010000049.1 GCA_945788485.1 uncultured bacterium
GAGGGCTGTTGTCTTCTTGAGGAAGCCGTCTGTCTTATCAGAGTTGGAGAGGTCTGCTGACGCACATATCATATTAGGAACCTGCTGAGCGAGTGCGGCGAGACATGCTGCGCTTGCAGAGCGTGTCGCATCGTTTGCTTTCTGTTCTACTACACTCCAGTCTATGACAGGCTCTTTTCCTGAGAACCAGTCTGCGAGGGCAGCGGCTTTCTCTTTGTTGGCAGAAGCCCAAGCATCTTCTTCAGCATAACGCTCGGCACACAGAGCCTTGAGTTGTTCGGCACGTGAAGCATAGAGTTGGCGGACATCGTCAAAGATTACGAAAGGATTGGCAGCGTCACCACCAAGGTTCTCTACAGTGCGTATGTATGCGTCTCCGCCGAGAGGTGCGCCGTGTGTCTTGCAGTTTGCCTCATACGACGAACCGTCAGCTTTCAGAGCTCCCTTGCCCATGATGCACTTTCCGATGATGAGTGTCGGTTTGCCGACAACCTGCTTTGCGCTATCCAATGCTTTACGAATCTGTGCGACATCGTTTCCGTTGATTTCTATCACCTCCCATCCGAAAGCGCGGTATTTCGCTGCAGTGTCTTCGTTCATGACATCCTTTGTCTCTGTTGACAGCTGTATGTCATTTGAATCATAGAACATGACGAGGTTGTCAAGCCCAAGAACGGAAGCTATGCGCGCTCCGCCCTGTGAAATCTCTTCCTGTATGCCGCCATCGGAGATATAGGCATAGATGGTTTCTTTTGCAAAGGTAGGATTGCCCGTATGTGCAGCGAGGAACTTTGCAGCGATGGCCGCACCGATTGCGAATACATGTCCCTGTCCGAGCGGGCCGGATGTGTTCTCTATTCCACGTGCGATATCAAACTCAGGATGACCTGTCGTAGGTGCCCCCCACTGACGCAACTGCTGGAGTTCGTCGAGCGAGAACTTGCCTGTGAGACAGAGCTGTGCATAGAGCATCGGTGCCATGTGTCCCGGATCGAGGAAGAAGCGGTCGCGCCCTGCCCATGTTGGATTCTGCGGGTCGTAGGTAAGATATTCCGAATAGAGGACATTGATGAAATCTGCACCCCCCATAGCACCGCCTGGGTGTCCGGACTTCGCCTTTTCTACAGCACTGACAGCAAGAATACGGATGTTGTCAGCTGCATGTTTCATAACATTTATATCATTTGCCATAATAAATATGTATTTATGTTTTTTTTAGTAGTAGTGAAATTAACCTCGCAGATGGTTCTGCACGGCACTATGCTCAACAGGCAGATCAGCCTTGTAGTTTTGCATATAGACATTGAAGCCTGCCACATCATCAGTGTCAGGGGCTATCTCTGTACCAGTGTTTCCTGCGAAGACACATTCTTCGAGATATTGCGGGAGAGACAAGTCGTCAACCTGTCTTATTCTGTATGCGGCAAGAAGAGCAATGCCCCACGCCCCACCCTCTCCTGCTATTTCCATTACAGAGATTGGTGTATTAAGAGCTGCGGCAAGAATTCTCTGTCCGACACCTTTTGTCTTGAACAGTCCGCCATGTGCCGTGATTCGATCTACTTTCACATGCTCTTTCTCGAAGAGGATATCATTGCCTAATTTCAGGACGGCGACAGAAGCATAGAGATGCGCACGCATCAGATTTGCGAGGTTGAACTTGTCGTGAGCATGACGTACGACAAGCGGACAGCCTTTCTCAAAACCGGTTACAGGCTCGCCAGAGATGTAGTTGTAAGCAATCAGCCCGCCACAGTCTGCATCACCCTGCAGGGCATGGTTATACAGCCGTGAGAAGAGTTCGTTGGTATCAACATCTACACCCAGCAGTTGTTGGTATTCTTTGAAGATGCCAACCCATGCATTAAGGTCGGATGTGCAGTTGTTGCAATGTACCATAGCGACGGGGGCACCGTCAGGCGTAGTGACCATATCAATCATCTCGGACGGTTCAGAGAGTTCTTTTTCGAGAACAATCATCGAGAAAGACGATGTTCCGGCAGAAACATTGCCCGTACGTTTCCTTACGGCATTTGTTGCCACCATACCTGTTCCGGCATCTCCTTCTGGAGGACAGAGTGGTGTGCCAGGCTGCAACGATCCTGACGTATCGAGAAGAGCAGCACCTTCAGGGGTAAGGCATCCTGCATCCGCTCCAGCAGTGAGAGGTTCAGGCAGTATGTCGGTGATGGTCCATGCATATCCGTATTTAGAGACGAGATTGTCGAACTGTGCAATCATCGTCTCGTTGTATGTCATCTTCCCGGAATCTATCGGGAACATGCCTGATGCATCTCCAACGCCAAGCACTTTTTCTCCTGTCAGTCTCCAATGTATGTATCCTGCGAGCGTAGTGAAGAAGGCAATATCTTTTACATGTGCATCATTGTTCAATATGCACTGATAAAGATGTGAGATGCTCCATCTGAGAGGGACGTTGAAGTTGAACAGGGACGTGAGTTCTGTTGCCGCATTGCCAGTGTTGGTGTTGCGCCATGTACGGAACGGCACCAGAAGGTTGTCGGAAGCATCAAACGCCATATAGCCATGCATCATTGCACTGATGCCGATGGCTGCAAGACGTTCTATCTCTACGCCATACTTCTCTCTGACATCTGCACGCAAGGCGGCATAGCTTTCCTGCAGTCCACGCCAGATAGTGTCTATGCTGTATGTCCATAGTCCATCGACAAGCTGATTCTCCCATTCAAAACTGCCTTGCGCGACAGGATTGTGTCTGTTGTCGATAAGAACTGCCTTGATACGTGTCGAACCGAGTTCGATGCCAAGGACAGCCTGTCCTGAACTTATTAGTTGACTTGTATTCATATTAGAAGAGTAGGATTAATAGTGTGCACACATCACTGTCTGGAGTTTCCGACAGTTGTGATATGCAACAGATATTACATCAATGCCTTGTTCAACATATAATACACCTCATTGATACGGAGGTCGCGCTTTACAGACTCGAATGTTGAGTTCTTGTCGATATGCAGATATTCTATGCCGAGCATCTCTGCATAATCCTCCCAATATTCCGGTGTGATGTCATACGAGAAGCAGCTATGATGTGTGCCGCCCGCAAGGATCCATGCGCCCGCACCGATTTCAAAGTTAGGCTGCGGAATCCAGAGAGCATTGGCAACAGGCAGTTTTGGTAGAGGTTTCGGTTTGATGCAATGAACGTCGTTTACGATGAGGCGGAATCTGTTGCCCATATCCACTACAGTCGCCGTTACGCCGTCACCCACTTTCGAGTTGAAGACGAGACGTGCTGTCTGCTGCTTACGAACACCGATGCCGAGATGATGAACCTCAAGGCGAACCGGTTCGTCAGCCACTGCAATAAGAGGACAGATCTCGAGCATGTGGCTCTGGAGTAGAGAAGAGTTTGCCCCGTCGAAGTTCAAGGTGTAGTCTTCAAGGAAAGAGCAGCCCGTCGGCAGACCTTGTGTCATATACCACAAGGTGCGATAGAGAGCAGCCGACTTCCAGTCACCCTCAGCTCCGAAGCCATAGCCCTCAGCCATGAGACGTTGTGAAGCAAGTCCTGGAATCTGGTCGAAGCCTACGAAGCCTTCGCTGTCAGGGTCATCCCAAGAGCCGAGGTCGTCGAAATTGGTAGTGAAGCCTTTCGCGCCCTTCGCTTTCAGAATGGCACGCAGTGCGAGTTCAGCACGTGCAGCGTTCCATATCTTCTTCTCGCCGATTTCCGCCCCTGCCTCGCAGGGAACGATTTTGTATAGTTTGTGATACTCTTCAACAAGAGCATCGACATCAGACGGATTGACCTTCTTCCAATAGTCCATCAGTTCTGAGACACAGCAGTAGTCAACATGATAGCCAAGCACTTGCTCTGCGCTGACTTTGTCTCCGTCGGTGACAGCTACGTTGTTCATCTGGTCGCCGAAACGTATGATGAGCATGTCTTTAGCGTCAGCGACGGCAGCAGCGACACGTGCCCATACAGCGATATGTTCCTGTGTCTGGCGTTCTTTCCAATATCCGACTACAACTTTGCGTGGCTTACGCAGACGCGAGCAGATATGTCCAAACTCACGGTCGCCGTGAGCGCTTTGGTTGAGATTCATGAAATCCATGTCAATGCTATCCCATGGAATCTCCTTATTATATTGCGTATGCAGATGGAGCAGCGGTTTGTTTAGAGCCTGCAAGCCATGTATCCACATTTTCGCAGGCGAGAAGGTGTGCATCCAAGTTATCACGCCGACACATTGGTCGGCATTGTTAGCAGCCTTCATAATTGCCGCAACCTCGCGGTCGGAATTTGCAGTTCCTTTATATACCACTTTGATGGGGATGACACCAGCAGAATTCAGTCCGTCAACCATTTCCTGTGAATGTCCGTCAACAATCTTCACTGTCTCGCCACCATAAAGAAGCTGCGCTCCAGTTATCCACCAGAGTTCAAGATGTTCAAATGCTTTCATAGTTCAATATCTTTAATAGTTTACAAATATTCTTCGTTGGTATATTCTTGCTTACGCCATAAGGGCACGTTAGTTACTTCTTCTGCCCGTAGTACGCATTAGGTCCGTGCTTGCGCATATAATGTTTCTCGATGAGCAACGGATTCATCTTGGTGTCGGGATTGACGGCGAAAGAGACGAAAGCCATCTTTGCACACTGTTCCATGACTTTTGCGTTATATACTGCATTGGCGGGTGATGTGCCCCATGCGAAAGGGCCATGACACTTGACGAGAACACCAGGTGTGTGGTCTGGGTTGATATTCTCGAATGCTTCTACGATGACAGTGCCTGTCTCCTTCTCGTATTCGCTCATCTCACTCTCCACCATATCACGCGTGCAAGGGATGTCTTTATAGAAATAGTCGGAGTGTGTCGTCCCGATGTTGGGGATGTCTCTGCCTGCCTGTGCAAAGGCTGTAGCATAAGTAGAGTGTGTGTGTACTACGCCTCCGATGTTCGGGAAAGCCTTGTAGAGTTCGATATGTGTCGGAGTGTCTGATGATGGATTGAGATTTCCTTCAACAACTTTTCCTGTGCTAATATCGACGACTACCATATCAGATGCCTTCATGTCATCGTAAGAGACGCCGGAAGGTTTTATAACCATAAGTCCGGTCTCACGGTCTATGCCGCTCACGTTTCCCCATGTATATATTACCAAACCCTGTTTCACAAGTTCAAGATTGGCTTGAAATACCTTTTCTTTAAGTTCTTCTAACATAATTCTATAATTATAGATATGAATAATTATACCTTTTCATTTATTTCATTATCAGCATTCGTCTGTCTCGTCTGCGTCATGTCTTGTCATATTGTCTGTCAAAAGTTTAAGGGACAGTGTCAGAGGTGGAAGTCTGTGCAGGAAGAGTCGTAAGAATAGAGCAATGCCCCGCGACGTGAACTACTTTTGTCAATGATGCCCGTACCAACAATAGCCGGACATTGTTTTATCCTCTTTCTGAAGTTGCGTTTGTCAAGTTCTTTTCCAAGTATGGATTCGACCACTTTCTGCAACTGTGTGAGAGTGAACATCTCAGGCAGCAGAGAAAAACAAAGAGGCTCAGTGAAGATATGCTTCTGCAACATCTCGTGCGAATCTTTCACCATTGTCTCGTGGTCAGAATACAATGTGGGCAGCTGATCTATCTCAACCCAGCGCAAATCGTATTGTCTGCGCAGGTTCTCGTCGTAGTCAGCGACGTTTATCAATGCGCAATAAGCAACAGAGATGACTCGTGAGCCAGGGTCACGTTTCGGTTCGCCGTATGCTCCGACTTGTCTCATGTAAATGCCGTTGAGGCCTGTGAGGTCATACAACACTCTTGCAGCAGCGGCATTCAGGCTCTCTGCGGGATTGACGAATCCGCCATATAATGACCACAGCCCTCTGCCCGGTGTGAGTTTTCGTTTGCCAAGAAGAATATGCAGCTTCCCGTTTTCAAAACCGAAAATTATACAGTCAACAGAGACGAAAAACTGGTTGTATTCAGAATAGTATGTCTGAGTCATAATTTTGAATAAAGACAAGAAAAACCGTCGTTCTGTAATTTTTTGAGAAACTTCCTCAGACATGTTTTGATACTGGAATATGTCTGAGGAAGTGTTTTCTTGTCAGAGCCTTATTTATGGCTCGTGATACAACTTTGCTGTTACCAAAGCACGATATAGAGGACTGTCAGAATGATAATCACGCCGGCAGCGCCCCAGTTGAAAGCGCGGTCAGTCTTGAATATTTCAAGATCGATGGGTATGCGTTTCGGATCCTGTACTTTGTCAAGAGCGTTAGACCTGAGATAGAAGCCCAATGTAGCCGTCATTGCCGCGAAGAATATCATGGCTCCGCAAACGCCGTGTATCATGAGTGTGTGGTTGACGAACGACATCACAAGGACGATGACTGAGACAACAGAAATCAGGAACATCACACGGCTCCAGAACAGCTGTGTCTTAACCGTAGCAGCATCCAGCTCGTCGGCCTTTTCACCTTTCTTGCTCATCATGGAGATGCCGACAAAGAGGATAATGAGGCAGATGAACACGTAGCCAGAACGGATAAGGAACGGCACGTCAGGGATGAGGAACTTGAAGAGGATAGAGAAGCCGAAGGTGCCGATCGCTGCAACAACAGCCGCTGTGCCTGAAGCTCTCTTCCAGAGCAGGCCGAGGCCGAAGATTACAACGACGCCCGGATAAACGAAAGCTGAATACTCCTGTATGAACTGGAACGCCTGGTCGATGCCTCCCATGAGCGGATAGACGGCGAAGAGAGCGATGATGAGTGCGCAGACAGATGTCAGACGACCTACAGTGACGAGCTGTGTCTCAGAAGCGTTCTTGTTGATGTGCTGCTTGTAGATGTCCATTGTGAACAATGTCGATGTCGAGTTGAACATTGATGCCAATGAAGAGATGACCGCTGCTGAGAGGGCTGCAAACGACAGACCTTTCACCACGGTCGGCGTGAAGTTACGGATAAGGAACGGATAAGCGTCGTCAGAGCGTGTGATTGCTCCGAAGAGATGCTCGCGAAGGTCGGCACACTCTGGAGAGTTGATGATGAAGAATGCGCATACTCCTGGAATACATACGATGAACGGGATGAGAATCTTCAGGAAGGCAGCGAAAATCATACCTTTCTTTGCCTCTGAGAGGTTCTTTGCAGCAAGGCCTTTCTGTATGATATACTGGTTGAAGCCCCAATAGCCAAGGTTGGTGAGCCACAGCGCGCCGAAGATGAGGACGATGCCCGGGCTGTCGAAATACGGGTCAGAAGGCTGAGTAACAGCACCTGCCGCATCTTTCACACCGTTGATAATAGGATAAAGGTCTTCGTTGCGGGTTACGACAAGGTTGAAGTGTTTGTCTCCTTCCTGTCCGATGCACCACGAATAAATATTTCCGAGAGCCTCGAACGGGCCACATCCCCACACTTCTGCTCCGATGACATATAGTGCGGCGTAAGCTGTGATGAGACCGCCGCCGACAAGGAAGATGACCTGCATGACATCCGTCCATGCGACAGATGCCAGACCGCCATATATAGAATATGTACCTGCAATGACAAAGAGTGCGAATATGATGACAATACGGACCTGATCGACATTCATGCCCATCACGTTGACCACAATGTCAGTCGGCAGACCGAGAATCTGCTGTATTGCCAACGCTCCGAGCCATGCCACGGACGTGAGGTTCACGAAGACATAGAGAAAGAGCCAGAGGAGTGAGAAAGCGAGGCCTACACCCCAGTTGTAACGTTCGCGCAGGAACTGCGGGATGGTGAATATCTTCTTCTCAATCATCAAAGGCAACAAGAACTTGCCGACAACGAGGAGCGTTGCAGCCGCCATCAACTCGTATGCAGCCTGCGCGATGCCGCTGTAAAAAGCGGAGCCGGACATTCCGATAAACTGTTCTGCTGAGATGTTTGCAGCGATAAGCGATGCGCCTACAGCCCACCATGTCAGTGTTCCGCCTGCAAGGAAATAGTCTTTAGATGTTTTCTCCTCGCCTTTCTTGTTGCGGCTGAGGAAGATGCCTAATCCTACAAGCAATACGATGTAGGCTGCGAAAACAACATAATCGATGGTTTCAAAGCCATTGTTTTTTAATGCTTCAATTACACTCATTTGTTTTTTAGGTTTGTATGTTAAAAATATTAGTTAATTTTTCAGTTGATGAGTTGACAAGTTGATAGTATTAAGTTGACAAGTTGTCGAGTATCCTCCATGTCAACAATACCATGTCAGAACGTCGAGAACTTGTATATGCAACGGCTTGTGTAGGTCTCGCCTGGTTTGAGCAGTGGAGAGGGCCACTCCGGCTTGTTAAGAGAATCCGGGTATTTCTGTGTCTCAAGACAGATGCCGGTGCGTTGTGCATAGACAACACCGTATTTGCCGTGCGCTGTAGAATTGAGGAAATTGCCTGTATATACCTGCACACCAGGCTCTGTGGTGTACATCTGGAGCATGATGCCGCTCTTCGGGCATTTCAGCACAGCGGCACAGGTGTTTATGTCGCCTTTCGTATCGAGCACCCAGTTGTGGTCGTAACCGTTGCCGAAGCGCAGCTGCTCGTCATTCTTCAGGTTGCCGTCAGTGATGTCCTGACCTATTGTCTTCATTTTTCTGAAGTCAAAGAGAGTGCCTTCAACGCTGCGTATCTCGCCCGTTGTCATGAAAGTGGAATCGACAGGAGTAAAGTTTGAGGAGTTGAGCAAGAGAGAATCTTCAAGTATCGTGTTGTTGGCGTCACCAGACAAGTTGAAATACGAGTGGTTTGTCATGTTGATGATTGTTGTCTTGTCTGTTGTTGCTTCGTACGTGATGTCGAGAGCATTGTCGTCAGTGACAGTGTAAACGACTTTCGCTGTCACCTTTCCGGGAAAGTTCATGTCTCCGTCTTCTGACACTAATGTGAGCTGCAGTGTGTTTTCCGATGTCTGTTCGGCGGAATATACTTTATATTGCCATCCGTCAGGGCCGCCATGAAGTGTATGTCCGAAATTGTTTGTCGGCAGCTGGATTGAAGTGCCGTCAACAGTAATCTGTCCGTTTTTGATGCGGTTGGCGTAACGTCCTATTGCCGCGCCGAAGTCTGAGGGGCTGTTCACGCTGTCCGTGTATTGCTTCAGGTTGTCAAAACCGAGCACGACATCCTGCTGCTTTCCGTTTCTGTCTGGTACACAAACCGATACCACTCTTCCGCCAAAGTTAGTGATTAAGACATCCATGCCTTTTGCGTTGGTGAGATGGAAGAGTTTCACGGGAATTTCATTCACTACCGAATCGAATGCTTCTTGCTTTGGACAGTTGTCTAAAACGGATGTAGAAGTTGAGGTTGTGCATGCTGTCACGAACGACAACATGGCGAATAAGCTTGCTTTAGTCAGGTTTTTCATTTGTATGTCTTTTAGGGTAAACTTTTCAACACGATAAGGTATAAGCTGATGCGCTTGCAGGCAGTGGGCAATCAAGGTGAGTTGTTGAGTCTGTCCGCCTTCGCATTCACAGTGTACAGGTTACATCATTCAGACGGGGAGCAGACTTCAATGCCGACACCTGTTCTTACAAATAAATTTGTAAACGCAAAATTACAAAAAAAAAAGAAATAAAGCAAAACTGTATGTTGAATTTTATTAATTTTAAGAATATAGCCTTAAATCCGTCTGTTTTGGTTGTAAAATGCGCTATGAAGCTTCGCTATGCAAAGCGTTGCGTCTCTTTCCGCTTGAAAGCATGGAGCACGGCATATCCTGTGCCGCAATATCATCGGCTTGCGGAGGCATAATGGTAGTAGTACCAGTAAGTGTTCCGATAGTTCTTCCACATGGCGTATTCACGTTCGGCATCATTTGCGCATCCTTGCAGCATGTCGCGCATGTCGTCGTAGTCTGCTTCAAGCACTGAATCCTGATACTGCGTGATTGGGAGAGAACGCAAGTGCTGGTAGAGCACGAGCGCTTCTCTGAAATGCCGCGGCAAAGAATCGTTCGCCGCGGGCGACGACAGATTGCACAACGATGAGATGCGGTTTGCGAAACGGTCGAGTTCTCTGCCTACGAGCATAGCGCAGAGCCTATAGTCCTGCGACTTGCGTCTCATGAGGAATTTCCGTGACACAATCAGGGGTTTGACATTTTCAAGCTGCATCATAGAAGCGGTGTTGCCGACGACCGGTTGCAAGAACAGGCTGTCGGCTATGCCGCCGCTCTTGTCAAGCGCGATAGCGCGAAGCAGCGTGAGTGTCGTGTCTGTCTCCATCTTCACATGGAGCTGGAAAGCGGAGGGTGCGAGATAGTCTGGGAGGAAAGACTTTCCGCCCTTGCATCCCTCTTTCGCCAAAGCGGCATAATCACGGTCTATGAGCATCATCTCTGCTTTTACTTGACGGTTGAAGAGATCATCGCCGTTAGTCAGGCAGAGCACAGAAATCATCATCACCGACATGATTGAAAGACTGGCTGTGAGATTACGCGACGAAAAGAAACCGAATGCAGACGAAGAAGCTGGCAGATAGAGCTTTACGACCTTTACGATAAAGAAATACAGCAACAGCACAAAAGGTATGGCATACGCCCATGCAGATACGCCAATCCCTCCCACGTCTTCAGCGTGCACTGATGTCATGAACGCCAACACGAGCATAGAGGGGAGATAAGTGATGGCGTGGCTTGCGCCATACAGCTTTGTGGCAGCAAGCGTAAGTCGTTGCAGGAGATACAGCACGAATGTCACAAGCAGCGCGCTGGGCAGCTCGTGATATACGGTAGCTCCTTTCGACAGCACATGCTGCGCGTATGCGAGTGTCGGTGCCTGGTAGAAATACACAAACACGAAAACGAACAAGCAAAACACGACAGCACACACAGCCCGTTCGGCTGTGGTGCTGTCCGTTATACGGTTATATGTCATACACAAATTGTCGCGTTAGAGTATCCTGTTCACATCTTGTCACAGGGGGCATCGTGCCATTGTCTTCACGGCCTCTGTCGCCGCAGTCTGTCATGCAGCGGCGTCAGCGTCAGTTCTTCTTCAACACCAGTGCCGAGCGTGCAGGGAGATAGAGCTTCAGCCACTCTTTATGCTCCTCGACATACGCCGGGTCATAGTTTGTGAAGTGTGTG
>CALZMB010000050.1 GCA_945788485.1 uncultured bacterium
TCTTCAGAATGCCTGTATGTCGTCCGACTCTGTTGTGATTGTTTTTATGTGTTTGTTCTTGATACTGTTTATGTATTGTTGCTTGATTTGCTGTGCTTGTGAAATTATACAATAAAGGCTCGTCTCTTTTCGTGGGACGAGCCTTCTGGCGGCAAATGTTGTTGTCTTTATTTCAATTCATATTCTTAATTATCTTCTTGTCTGTCGTCTTCTTCGATTACGAAATCGTTCATCTGGCTGATTACCTCATCATTCGTCTTCTGCATCTTCTTGTAGATTTTGTATGCAAAGAAGATACCGATCACTGCGCCTATTGAGCCTCCTACAAGTCCGCCTTGTGTGAATCCGCGCTGGAAATCTCCTATTGGCATATCAAGTGAGTGTACTGCCTCGTAACCGCTCCACAGCAGCCAGATGATGAGCAACGGTATCTGTATGAGCATTTGCAGCGAGCGTTGCTTCTTCATATTTGTAAGTTTCTTTGTGGTCTCTATCATGTTGCATTTCTGGAAATCGCTGTCTCTCATACCTCGCAAATTGACGAAATAGTCTATATATACGTCGATACAGCACATGATGATCATGAATGCGTAGTTGTACCATGACAGTCCGGCTATCATTTTTATGCCTAACCACATGATGGCGATTATCGGCAGGAGGCCGACTTCGAAGATGATGTATTTCTTTATCCATGACATCTTCTTTTTCATAGAGCTGATGATGAGTTTTTCGTTCACAATCTCTTGTGTCGCGAGTTTCTCTTTCAGCAGTTCCATCTGTTGCCTGATGAGTTCAAGTTCGTTTGATGTATTCTGTGTTTCCATATTGCTTGTGGTTTTATTTGTCTGACATGTTTTTTAATTGCTGGCGTATGCGAAATAGACGTACGGAGACGTTCTTCGGCGTGATGCCGACTATTGCGCCTATCTCGTCGTAGCTGATGTTCTCAAGCCACAGCAGCACGATGGCTCGGTCGAGTGGCTGAAGCTGGTTGATGCGGCGGTGGAGCATACTTACCTGTTCTGTCTTCGCGTCTTTGTCGGCGAAGAGGTTGATGTCCATTGACAGCTGGTTTTTTGAGCGGCGCTTGTTCTTACGGTCGATGCTTATGCAGGTGTTAAGGGCTACGCGGTATATCCAAGTCTTGATGTCGCTCCTGCTCTCAAAGGTGCTGTAGCCTTTCCACAGTTTTATGAGCACTTCCTGGAACAGGTCGGCTACTTCATCCTGATTGTTGGAGAACATGTAGCACACCGTGTAGATTGTGCTTTTGTTCTCTCTCACAAGCTGCGAGAATTGTTGTTCGTCTGTGTTCATTGTTTGGGTTCTGTTTGTTCGTTTTATTGTTTGACGATATATGCCGTTCAAAAACTACATGTATGTTGATTATTTTTCTTTTTTTTCATGCTTAGGTGTAAAAAGAAAACACGCTGTATGTCTTCTTGTTTCCTTGAAAACATGCAGCGTGTGTGGGATGTGCCGAAGGCTGCCTCAGTCGTTGCTAAGGTCCGCTACCATTTTTCTGTACAGTGAATATACGTGTGAGCGGCTTACATATCCGATGAGTATGTTCTGGTTGTCAACAACGGGCAGTTGTTGGGCATTTGTCTTGTCGAACGCTTTCATCACTTCTTCCATCGGGTCGTCAACCCTAAGCAGTGCGGGCGGCTCTGACATGAGTTGCCGGACATTGAAACGATGGTACAACTCAGTGCGGAAGAGAATGTGGCGGAGTTTCATCATGTCTATCTCACCGAGAAGGTGGTTGCCGTTATCGGTTACGGGCAGCACATCGACACGTGACCTGCTGATTTTGTGTACGAGTTCTGACAGCATGGTATCGGGGCTTGTTGCCGAGCAGTCGCGCTCAATGACGGTGTCGAGAGACATAAGTGTCAGCACGGCGTGGTCTGTATGGTGGGTGATGAGTTTTCCCTCGCGTGCCAGACGCATGCTATAAATGCTATATGGCTCGAAGATGTAAATGGTGAGGTACGACACTGTGCTGACGATGAGGAGGGGGATGAAGAGGTTATAGCCTCCTGTCAGTTCGGCTATGAGGAACACGCCGGTGAGCGGGGCGTGCATCACGCCGGACATGACGCCTGCCATGCCGAGCAGCGCGAAGTTGTTCTCGGGAATGTAGATGCTGAAATTGTAAGTGTTCCATGTTCTCGCGAAGAGAAAACCGGCGAATGCTCCGACGAAGAGTGAGGGCGCAAAGGTTCCGCCGCATCCGCCGCCGCCGTTTGTCGATGCCGTTGCCATGGATTTGGTGATGAGGACGAGGGCGACGTATATGAGCAGCAATTCGCCGTGTCCGCTGAACAGGGAGTGCTGCATGATGACATTCCAGTCTGCGGGAGACTTGCCGTTCAGGAGGACGTTGATGGCGGCGTAGCCTTCACCATAGAGTGAGGGAAAGATGAAGATAAGGGTGCTCAGCGCAATGCCTCCAAGCAGCCATTTTATGTAGGGACGGTCGGCGAGCTTTGAGAAGAAGTTCTCGAAGAATGTCATCGAGCGTATGAAATACAGTGAGACTATGCCGCAGGCGATGCCGAGAAGGATGTTTGCTGGTGTCCTGACTACGGTCCATTCGCTTTCGAGGGTGAAAGAGAAGAGAGAGTTGTCGCCTGCAAGGGCGTAGGTGAAGCATGTCGCTGTCACGCAGGCTATCAGGATGGGGAGAAGCGAACCCATGGTGAGGTCGATCATCAGCACCTCGATGGTGAACACGAGTCCGGCGATGGGGGCTTTGAAGATGCCGGCGATGGCTGCTGACGCGCCACAGCCGACAAGCATATAGATTGTCTTGCTGTCGAGATGGAAGCGCCGCGCAAGGTTGCTGCCGATGGCTGAACCTGTCAGGACAATCGGGGCCTCCGCTCCCACTGAACCGCCGAAGCCGATCGTTATGGCGGATGCCACGACAGAGCTCCACATGTTGTGCTTCGGCAGACGGCCTTGTTTTGTCGATATGGCGTAGAGGATGCGGGTGATGCCGTGCGAGATGTTGTCGCGAACAACGTATCTCACGAAGAGCATTGTAAGGAAAATGCCTGCTACGGGATATATGAGATAGAACCAGTTGATCTGGTTGCTTGCCAGTGTGGCTGAGAGGTAGTGCTGGATGAGATGTATGGCGGTGTGCAGGATGTATGCAGCGACGGCAGCCAACACTCCTACAAAGAAGGCGAGGGTGAGTGTCAGTTGCCGCCGGGAGAGATGGTTCACTGTCCATAGCACAAAGCGTTCGGCCAGTGGGGTATGTGTATGGTCTTGTGAATTGTTCACGATGGGAGTGTTTTTTATTTCCGTATGATGCTCACGGTGCCGTCGGCTGCCAGTTTGATGATGCTCGACGGTGTGTGTGGGAGATGTTCTTGTCGCCTTGTCCAGCAGACATAGTCCACGGCGTTGAGGATTTCAGGGACGATGTCCCGATAGTTCTGTGCTGCGGGGTGCCCGCTGATGTTGGCGCTTGTGCTGACAAGGGCTTTCTGCAGACGGTAGCACAGTTGTTTTGAGAATTCTTCGTTTGTGACGCGAAGTGCTATCGAACCGTCTTCGGCTATGAGGTTCGGCGCGAGGTTGACGGCTCCGTCAAGTATCACTGTCGTCGGTTTTGTTGATAGCTCAAAGATGTCCCAAGCCACGTCTGGCACATTGCGCACATAGCGTTGAATGCGGTTGGCGTTATCGACAAGGCAGATCATGGCTTTTGAATCGCTTCTCTGCTTTATCTCGTAGATGCGTCTTACGGCATCTGCGTTGGTGGCGTCACACCCTATGCCCCAGACGGTGTCTGTAGGATAGAGGATGACGCCACCCTGCTTGAGGACTTCTATGGCACGCCTGATGTCTTCGTCTCGTGTCATGTTTATCCTTTGGTTGTTGTTGATGTTTTTGTTGTCCGGTAATCTTTAGCGCGTTAAACGCTCCATCCGAGGGCGGCAGCTCCGAGAACGGCGGCTCCTGCTCCGTCGAGAGAGGAGAACATGAAGCGGGCCTTGTTGCGGTAGATGCCGAGCACGTGTCTGTCGTATGCTTCTTTGATAGGGTTCATGATGAGTGCCCCTGACTTTGCCAGCCCTCCGAAGAAGATGAATGCTTCCGGTGAAGAGAATGCCGCGAAGTCGGCGCATGCTTCGCCGAGCATGTTTCCGGTGAACTTGAATATGTCGAGTGCTATCTCGTCGCCTTTTTCCGCTGCTTTATATACGTCGTAGCTTTCTATTGTGTCCGGGTCGAGTTCTCTGAGCAGTGATGGTCTGTTGTCTTTCTGTAGAAACTCTCTTGCTGTCCGTGCCACGCCTGTCGCCGAGCAGTATGCTTCGAGACAGCCTTTCCTGCCGCATCCGCAGAGGCGTCCTTCTTCTCCGCGCACCATTGTCACATGTCCCAGTTCTCCTGCAAAGCCGTCGTGGCCGTAGAGCAGTTTCCCGTCAATGACGATTCCTGAGCCGACACCTGTGCCGAGCGTGATGACAATGAAGTTTTTCATTCCTTTTGCCACGCCATAGGTCATTTCTCCGATTGCCGCTGCATTTGCGTCGTTTGTCAATGCCACGTTGATGCCCAGCCTTTTGCTGAACATGTCTGCGAGCGGCACAATCTTGCCTTTCGCCCATACGAGGTTTGGCGCAAGTTCTATGGTGCCGTTATGGTAGTTGCCGTTTGGTGCTCCGGCTCCCATGCCGTAAATCTTGTTTATGCCGCCGACACTTTCGATAAGTGGTGTGACGGCTTCTACGCATGCATCGACAAATCCTTCTACAGTAGGATAGGCCTGTGTTTTTATTGATGTTTGTGCGACGATGTTTGCTTGCTTGTCAACGATGCCGAAGACTGCATTTGTTCCTCCTAAATCAAGTCCGATGACGTATGGACGTTCAGATGTTGTACTCATAATGATATATTTTTTTGATATTTTTATTTTCTGTATCTGGGACGAGCGATTGAGGTGCTTCTCGTCTTGCAGGCATCTGACGTGGGCGGCAGGTGATGATGTGCTTTACGCTTTGCGCTTTTTCATGGTAGGGCAAAGTGGTATGTGGGGATTGGTTCTATTTATTTTATAATATGTATGTGCGGGTATCATGCCAGAACGTGATGATTCTGCATGCGGTGTTGTATGGGGCAACTCTTTAGCTTTTCCCCGTCATGTTTTCATTATGAAAAGGAATGGATTCTGACCACTCTTTTGCATGGTATCCGCACTTCACCTTAAGCCTGTTCTGATGTTTTACAAATGCGAGTAGGAAATGTAACTTTTTTATAAAGATTTGACCTTTTCACTGGCAAAGTTAATAAATAATTCTAATTAAATAAAGATTTTTTGCAGGAAATTTGCAGTTCTCAAATATTTTTTGCAATTTTGTATCGTTTATTAGACAAATACTATGCCATTTGTAATACATATAGATTTAATGGAGCTGGCATTGAAGGGTATCCTCATAGGTATCATTGCGTCGGCTCCGATGGGTCCTGTCGGCGTACTCACTGTACAGCGTACGCTGAACAAAGGACGCTGGTATGGAATGATTACTGGCTGCGGAGCGGCTGTCAGTGATATAATATATGCCCTGATTACTGGTCTGGGCATGAGTTTTGTCATGGACCTCATCACAAGTCCGCAGAACAAGTTCATCCTTCAGTTGTCGGGCAGCTTGTTGCTGCTCGTCTTCGGCGTATATTGTTTCCGTTCAGACCCGACGAAGATGATTCATCGCAGCGGCAACCGTAAGGGCTCGCTGATACACAATGGGCTGACCGGTTTTCTGGTTACATTCTCCAACCCGCTCATCATATTTCTTTTCATGGCGTGTTTCGCGCAGTTCGCTTTTGTCATTCCTGACCATCCGGTAGAGATGTCGTTCGGTTATTTTTGCATTGTCGTCGGGGCTTTGCTATGGTGGTATGGCCTGACGTGGCTGATTGATATGGTGAGGGAGAAATTCTCCGACAACGGCATCATCCTCATCAACAGAGTCATCGGCTCTATCGTGATCATCTTCTCTCTTGTGATGTTTGTCGGGACAGTGTTCAATCTTTATACTTTCAGTTATTGGTAAATGTATATCTCACAGAAGTTAAGACAGGAAAACATAGCCGAATACCTGCTGTATATGTGGCAGGTTGAAGACCTTATCCGTGCTTACGATTGTTATCTTCCGTCCATCCGGCGCAATTATATCAGTCAGTTCGAGTGTACGGAGGAGGAGCGTGATGATCTGACCGACTGGTATGCCAACCTCATCAGGATGATGACAGAGGAAGGCTGCCGTGAGGCGGGGCACATACAGATCAACAAGGTTGTCATGCAGCAGCTCATCGAATTGCATCGCCAGCTGCTCTCGTCGCCAAAGTTCCCGTTCTACAGTGCTGAATATTTCAAAGTCCTGCCATTCATCGTTGAGTTGCGCAACAGGGGTGACAAAGAGCTTGACGAGATAGAGACATGTTTTGATGCTCTATATGGTGTGATGTTGTTGCGTCTTCGCAAGCAGGAGATTTCCGCCGACACGCTTCATGCGGTGAAGGAGATCACCACATTCCTCGGGATGTTGTCCGACTATTACAAGAAAGACAAGACCGAGGGAATAGATTTCGAATCCGAGACATAAGCATACATTATATATTTAATTTACAGAAAGAATCATTATGAATATTCTTGTGACAGGTTGCAATGGGCAATTAGGCAGTGAGCTGCAGATTCTTCAGCGTCAGCATCCCTGGCATACATATTTCAATACAGATATCCTGAGCGAGGCGGAGGGAGTGCTGAACTATAGCCGCCTTGACATAACGGACAAGTCTGCGGTCCGTTCTTTTGTCATGGACAATGCCATTGACTGTGTCGTCAACTGCGCGGCATACACTGCTGTTGACCTTGCCGAGAGCAACCGTGAGTTGTGCGCCACGCTCAATACTCTGGCTCCTGCTTATCTTGCAGAGGCTGTTGACAAACGTGGCGGATTCATCATACACATATCCACCGACTATGTGTTTGACGGCACGGCCTGCAAACCCTATACTGAGGAAGACACGGTGTGCCCGGACAGTGTCTATGGCGATACGAAATGTGCCGGAGAGATAGCAGTCCAGCAGTGTACAGACAATTTCATGATCATACGCACGGCATGGCTCTATTCGGAGTTTGGCAAGAATTTCGTGAAGACGATGATGCAGCTCGGCGCGAAGAGCGAGAAGCTCGGTGTCATCTTCGATCAGATAGGCACACCGACCTACGCCTACGACCTTGCTGAAGCGATTTTCGTGGCATTGGAGAAAGGTGCCGTACCCGGAATCTTCCATTTCTCGAACGAGGGTGTCATCTCCTGGTATGATTTCACGAAAGCGATACACCGCATCGCCGGCATAACATCATGCGATGTGCGCCCGATTCATACGTCTGAGTATCCTACACCTGCCAAGCGCCCGCACTATAGTGTGCTCGACAAGGCGAAGTTCAAGAAGACCTACGGCATCGAGATTCCGTATTGGGAGGACAGCCTGCGACGTTGTATCGGGAATATGGCACGCGACTGATCCGTTAGTTTCCAAACCGTAATGTTTTTCTTCTCCAATACAATAATCCGTGAAATCTCACGTTTTAATAGATATGTAAAAAGATTACAGAACGAAAGAACATAGATAACAGAACTGAATAGTGAATACAGAAATAGAACGCAGAAGAACCTTTGCAATCATCTCTCACCCTGATGCCGGCAAGACGACGCTGACCGAGAAATTTCTCCTTTTCGGCGGCCAGATACAGGTGGCGGGTGCAGTGAAGAGCAACAAGATTCGCAAGACGGCTACGTCCGACTGGATGGAGATTGAGAAGCAGCGCGGCATCTCCGTCTCTACGTCCGTCATGGAGTTTGACTATCAAGACTACAAGGTGAACATCCTCGACACCCCGGGTCACCAGGATTTTGCAGAAGACACGTTCCGTACGCTCACCGCTGTTGATTCCGCCATCATTGTCGTTGACGGCGCGAAAGGTGTAGAGACGCAGACGCGCAAGCTGATGGAGGTGTGCCGTATGCGCAACACGCCGGTCATCATCTTCATCAACAAGATGGACCGTGAGGGACGCGATCCCTTCGACCTGCTGGACGAACTGGAGACAGAGCTTCAGATTCATGTCCGCCCGCTGTCATGGCCTATCAACCAGGGTGTCAGATTCAAAGGCGTATATAATATATATGAAGAACAGCTGAACCTCTTTACCCCCGACAAACAGCGTGTGACGGAGAAGGTCACTGTTGACATCAACAGTCCGGAACTTGAAGAGAGGATAGGCGAGGCCGATGCCGTTCGTTTGCGTGACGACCTTGAGCTCGTCTCCGGCGTATATCCCGAGTTTGACATCGAGACCTACCGTTCGGCTGAAGTGGCGCCAGTCTTCTTCGGCTCTGCACTCAACAATTTCGGTGTTCAAGAACTGCTTGACTGTTTTGTCAAGATAGCTCCGTCGCCTCGTCCGACAAAGGCTCAGGAGCGTGAGGTATGTCCCGACGAGCCGAAGTTTACGGGCTTCATATTCAAGATTACAGCGAATATCGACCCCAACCACCGCTCCTGCATCGCATTCTGTAAAGTCTGTTCAGGAAAGTTTGTCCGCAACCAGCCTTATCTCCATGTGCGTCAGGGCAAGACCTTGCGCTTCTCTTCTCCGACACAGTTCATGGCACAGCGCAAGTCAACCATCGACGAGGCGTGGGCGGGAGACATCGTAGGCTTGCCGGACAACGGTACATTCAAAATCGGCGACACGCTCACAGAGGGCGAGAAGATACATTTCCGCGGCTTGCCGTCATTCTCGCCAGAGCTTTTCAAATACATTGAGAACGACGACCCGATGAAGGCAAAGCAGCTGGAGAAGGGCATCAACCAGCTCATGGACGAGGGCGTGGCGCAGCTTTTCATCAACCAGTTCAATGGGCGCAAGATTATCGGCACGGTCGGCCAGCTGCAGTTCGAGGTGATACAATATCGTCTTGAGAACGAGTATAACGCCAAATGCCGTTGGGAACCGATACATCTTCATAAGGCGTGCTGGATAGAAAGCGACGACGATCAGGAACTTGAGAATTTCAAGAAGCGCAAATACCAGTATATGGCGAAAGACCGTGAGGGGCGCGATGTCTTCCTCGCAGATTCCGGCTATGTGTTGCAGATGGCGCAAGAAGATTTCAAACACATCAAGTTCCATCAGACTTCAGAGTTCTGATCTCCATCCATTTTGTTCTGTCTCGCTATATATTATAATATAAGGTGTAACAGATAAAAAGCATCCATCCTTTTATTTGAGATATATGAGCACACGTATATCAAATCATGAGAGCGAGTCATTCGAGCTCTATCTTCAGGAAGTGAACCGCCAGCCCGAGCTTAGCGAGGCAGAAGAGAAGTCGCTATTCGGGCGCCTGTCGCGTGGCGATGTCATGGCCCGCGAACGCCTTGTGTCAGCCAACCTGCGTCATGTGCTTCGTGTGGCACGTCAGTACAGCAACAAAGGCATGGGTCTCACCGACCTTGTCAATGAGGGCAACATCGGTCTTCTACAGGCAGTTGACAAGTTCGACATCTCTCGTGGCGGCCGTTTTGTCCCCTTTGCCGTTTGGCATATACGTCAGGCTGTGCAGAATGCCATCGCCGAGCAGAGCCGCATCGTGCGTGTCCCTGCCGCCCATGTCTCACAGCTCAATCGTCTGAACCGTCTTCGTGCGCTCTTCGAGCAGGAGCATGAGCGTCGCCCTAATGTCAACGAGATGGCAGCCGGGGCTTCCATTCCTGAGCCGGATGTGATGAAGACGATGTCGGCGAGTGCGCGCCAATGTTCGGTTGACGCTCCTTTCGCCGGACGTCAGGCTGTCACCATGGCGGATATGTTGCGCGATAGCGATGCGCCGCAGACAGACGATGCTGTCACTGCTGACAGCTTGAAGGCGGAGTTGTGCAGTGTCATAGAAAAGTTGAAGCTGCGTGAGCGCGATGTCGTCTGTGCTTTTTACGGCATAGGCGTTCCGGCGAAAACGTTTGCGGAGATAGGCGTTCAGTATGGCATGACGCGCGAAAGGGCACGCCAGATACGCGACAAGGCAGTGCGCCATATCCGTTCGCTGACTGACAGCGCAGCTTTGCGCACGTTCCTGAAAGTCTGAGACGCTGCATGAATGTCTCTGTGTTACATGAAAAGACAATACCCCGAAATATATTCCCAATCCCCATGCGAATAATATTATCCATCATCCTGTCGCTGGTTTTCGTTATGTCAGCGTCAGCAAAAAGCAAGGCCGACCCGTCTTTTTCCGCCAAGGTGTATATGTATGCCATCTCTGCCTCGTTCAACGACAGTACGGTATATATCACCGATGTTCAGGAGGTTGACAGCGCATATCTCGTCAAGAAGACATTCCTCGGCGGCCTGAAACGTTATTCAGAGCAGCTCGACAACTATTTCAGGGAGAAAAACGGCGAGCGCCGCACCAATACCGTCTTCTTCAAAACGACGCGCAAGAAAGCCGAGAAGCAGTATGTGAAGCTGCGCAAGCGTTACACCTCTGGCGATGTGAAGCTTCTTGTTCTCCCGACAGGCGAGTTCACCTTCACTGCCGTCCGACCTTTTATTGAGGCAGACGAATATGCCAACATGAGCAAGGCGGAGAAGAAGGAGGCGATGAAGAAGAAGGCAGCTGAGGCAAAGGCCGCCGAGCAGAAGGCCAAGGCTGAAAAGAAGGCCGCCGAGCAGAAGGCGAAGGCAGAAGAGAAAGCCGCCGAGCAGAAGGCTAAACAGGCGAGGAAAGATGCCGAGCGCGAAAAAAAGTGAGGCGAAGCAAAGCCAAGCAGGCTAATCTCCGGATGGGGATGGCTTACGGCTGACAATC
Organism: uncultured bacterium; assembly: GCA_945788485.1. Lineage (GTDB taxonomy): Bacteria > Bacteroidota > Bacteroidia > Bacteroidales > Bacteroidaceae > Prevotella. Next base: position 10,902 of record CALZMB010000050.1, read on the forward strand.
CGATACATAATGGGAAAGCATCTTTTCAAAATCGCAGACTGGCAGGTAACTGTCTCTTTTGCCGATGAAAGCGGGGCGAACGGCATGCATTTGCTTCCGTCCTACCAGCCTTTCCGCATCGGCGAGGATGAAGCCCTTCCTCAACTTC
>CALZMB010000051.1 GCA_945788485.1 uncultured bacterium
CGTAGCCCGCTACGCTCCACTCTCCAACTTACAATTTGTCCTCAAAAACGATCTCAAAATTTGACAAGGTGCATTTATAGAGCCCGCCTATATCTTTTTCAGCATTCGGTCCATCACCCAGTTCACCGGCGTTGCGGAAATGCTTGTACACGAGCAGTGGTTTGTTCCCTGCAGTGTCTCTACGATGTTCTGTATGAGAGGAAGCTGTACGTGGGGCGGGTTTGGAATGTCGATTGATTGTATGCCTTGTGAGGTGTGCAGATGAATGGGAGTGTAAGAGAACATAGAGAAACAGAGGGTGCCTTTGTCTCCCAACACCTCTATGCGGTCTTCGATATGCGATTCATGACCGACGAAACACCAGGAGCCGCTGCCTGGTAGGCCGTTCTCGAACTGGAAACATGCGCTCACCGAATCTTCTGCATCATAAAGGTGTCCGCGGTTTGAAGAATATCCGCGGGCGTGTGTTATCACCCCGAACAGTTCTTGTATGAAATCCAGCTGATGCGCTGCCATGTCGTAGAAATATCCTCCTCCCGCTATTTCTGGTATCACTCGCCAAGGCAGGTTTCTTCTGTTGTAGTCTTCTTTACGCGGCGGTGACGAGTATCGTATCTGGACGTTCTGCACCTCGCCAATCACGCCGCTGTCAATTATTTCTTTCACCTTCTTGAAATATGGCAGCTCACGGCGATAGTATGCGACGAAACATGGTATGCCCGTTTCTTTCGATACCCTGTTGATGCGGGCACAGTCGTCGTACGATGCGGCGAGCGGCTTTTCTACATACACCGGTTTCCCGGCATACATCGCCATGATGGCATAACTGGGATGGCTGGATGGTGGCGTAGCGACATAGACCGCATTAACCTCGGGGTCGTTGACGAGCTCTGAGGCGTCGGTGTACCATTTCTTTATGTTATGACGGAGAGCGTAGCTCTGGGCCCTTTCTCTTGTACGGCTCATGACGGCGACGACAGAAGAGCCTGGTATCATGTTGAACGCAGGACCGCTTTTCTTCTCCGTAACCTCGCCGCAGCCTATGAATCCCCATTTTATTTCTTTCATTGTCGTCAAGAGTTTTTTTGAACTTGCATTTATAGTTGTTCAAGCCGTATAGGCAGCGTGGAATTATATCGTTTCAAGGAGAGCGTCGATACGTTTCATGCCTTTCTCCGTGCAAATGCTACGGACAAAGATGACAAGGAATGTCTTGAGGATGACGCTTGGCTCGAACACGTTGCATACCTCGCTCGAAGAGAGATAGTCGAAGACGGCTTTATTGAAAAGCCGCAGGATATCGAGGTTCACGCCCTTTATGAAGAAACCTTCGTCCTGAGCCTTTTGGAAGAACTCCACGCTGTATTCGTTATGTTCCTCTATATCATTCTCAAGAAACTGTTTCACCTTCGGATAGAAACGCAGGTCAGAAATCATAAGCGGATTGATGCTGCTGATTTCTCGAATCCTCATTTTGAAATATGAGGTGAGTATGTTCATCGTGTCGTCCGTTTCTTTCACGCTCTCCTTGAAATTCGCATACGACCTTTCTCCCAGTGTCTTGAGAGATTCGTATATGAGCATCTCTTTGTTAGGGTAAATCTCATAGAGTGTCCGCTTCGAGATGTTCAAAGACTGTGCTATCTCGTCCATCTTCACAGCCTTGTAGCCTTTTGCGCAGTAAAGTTTGATGGCTATGTTGAGAACCTTTACTCTCAGCTCCTTACGGTATTCAATTGGCGATGATTTCCTTCCCATGTCGGTTTTCTTTGATGATTGTTTTGGATGGTTGACAGAAGCCGTTCGTATTTCTGACATCCCTTCTTGCATTGCTTCATGCCATGTCGTGATTTCTCAGACATTGTTTTCATTCCTGCTGCACTAACCTGTCTTTAGCCATTACACGGCTCGGCGGCGGCAGTGGCGTCAGGTCGCGCTGTGGCGCATCCCGCTTCATGATGTCATTTTTCAGCAGAGTGTCGTTCTTCTGCACTTTCACCGTGTCAGCCTTCTGTTTCTCCGTCGCAGGACGTACCCTCGGCTCATGCAGCAGTTTTATGTCGGACAGGCATAATATCTGTCTCTCCTTTCCTCCGTCCTGTTTCTGTTTGTCTGTGATGGAATACATGCTCGGATGATGGAGCATGAATATGCCCGAAATGCTCTTTATTCCCAAATCCTTCGTGTCCGTTATTTCGAGAGTGTAATATCCTGTCTGCGTCGGCGTGTGCTGGACGTACATCACGCTGTCGTTCCCTAACCTTAATGATATAAGCGCTGTGGCGCGGCGTTCGAGATTGTCGTTCAGGAAAAGGGCAAGGTATCTCATTTTCAGATGTTCGCCTTTCTCAAGCAGCGTGTCAGTCTGTATTGTCCATTGGTAGGTTGAATTGAGGTCGTCCTGGGTGAGGATGATGTTTCTCTCCGCTGTCCAGATGTTTGTCGTGTCTGAAGCGTCGCTTATTCCGGCACCCATTATTGAAGCCTCTTCCGACAGGCGGTCGAGCAGACTTGAATAGATGTCTGACAGCTCGTCGGCGTTTCGCGTGTAGTACACCATTGACGAATCCCATTCCGCCTCCGTGACGTCATGATGTTTCAAGACACTTTGCATAATGGCGTATTGCGTGGCGCCGTCATATCTCTCCGTGCCTTTCTGCTCCTGCATGAAATGCGCTTTGTGGACATCATACAACACATCCTCCATCGCACCGGCGCTCAGCACGTATGACGGTTTTGTCGAACATGCTGACATGATGCACAGAAATGCGAGGATATGCAGTAGTATGATTATTCTGTTTGATGAGTGGGTGTGCATGACACTTTTCTTTTGTCGGTTCATTCTCCGATTCCGGTATGCTCCGTTGTCGGGAATTGCTATGTCTTTCTTATTCCTGTTCGCCGTCAGAAGACTGTGGGGCTTCTCCTGTCCCGCTTTCAGCCGCCGGGGCTTCCTTCTTCGAGGGAGACATCTCAGACAGCTCTTTTTGACAGAAGAGTAGTCCCGCTACAACCGAACAGCTCACTGCCGCGTCGGCGAAATTGAACACGGGTGAGAAGAAAATGAACTGGTCGCCTCCCACCACCGGCACCCAGTCTGGATAGTTCGTGACGATAAGCGGGAAATAGAACATATCCACCACCTTGCCGGTGAAGAAGCCGGAATATCCCTCGCCGAAAGGCACGCATTGCGACACGACACCAGGCAGCGATTCCGTGAAGCATAGACCGTAGAACATGCAGTCTAACAGATTTCCTGCCGCGCCGGCAAGGAATGCTGACAAGACGATAAGGAAGGTCCATCGCACATCTTTCCGTATTTTGCGGAAGAGATAGTACGCTATGGCAATGACGGCAACAAGACGGAAGCTTGTCAGCAAAATCTTGTTGATGAACGACATGCCGAAAGCCATGCCGTTGTTCTCAATAAATAGGATGTAGAACCATGAGGTGACTTCTCGGCTCTCATGCAGAGACATGTTTGTCTTCACCTCAATCTTTATCACTTGGTCAATGACAAGTATCAAGAGTATAATGAGACAAGCAACGATGTTCTGCTTTGTTGTTTTTGTCATTAAGAGTATTTCGGGTTGTTGTGATAAATGAATTCAGGTTGGTTCTATAAATTAGCTTTGTCAGATTTTGAGATTATTTTCGAGCTTAAATTGTAAGTTGAAGAGGGAGCGTAGCGGGCTACGTGACCGATGAGACTTGCAATTTGAACCGAAAAGAAGCCAAAAGATGACAAAACGTTAAACCATAATTATTAACCCTTTTAACGGAGGTAATTTATAGAACCAACCTTCAAGTTCCGCAAGCTGAAAAACCCGCGGAACTTGACAGTGCTAAGCGTATCTTAACCAGTGTGCATCTTTGTTTTGCAATGCTGTCTCAGGAGTCCGTGCACACCGCTTAGTCATTCTTGTTCTGCCGTGCATTCTTCGATTCCACGCTCAATGTAGCATGCGGGACGATGCGCAGACGCTCTTTCGGAATCAGCTCGCCCGTGATACGGTCGATGCCGTATGTCTTGTTGTGTATTCTGACGAGCGCGCCCTTCAGCCCCTGGATGAATTTCTGCTGGCGCTGCGCAAACAGTATAAGCTCTTCTTTTGACTGTGTGGCAAGTCCCTCTTCCAGAACCTTGTATGTCGGAGAGGTGTCGCTGTCATCGTTCTGGTTGCTTTTCTGCAGCTGTTCCATCATGGAGTTATATACACTTGTTGCAACTGCAAGCTTATCTTCCACAATCTTGCGGAACTCCTCAAGTTCCTCGTCACTATAACGTTTTTTCTCCATAGTGATAAATGATTTAGTTTGTTATGAGAATTTCTCAAACAATGATGTTTAACATAGTGTCCCTTACGTCCTTACCGTTGATAAGCACGTAAGGGACAAGAATCAGGTTAAGGTGGTTTTATTTACCTTTTCCGCCTTCAATCTACTTTGACGCTCAATTTTGCCTCGAACTCGCCGAAGTCCTGCTTTGAGCCATCGACATCATCAGAGAGAGTGATGCTGTTGGCGAGAACCTGCGATGCGATATGCTCTCCAAATGCCGAGAGCACGTTCTTGAATGCAGGATTGTTCTCTAATACTACATTCACCCTGTCCGTTATCTCGAATCCGCTTGTCTTGCGGAGTGCCTGAATGCGCTTGATTACAAGACGTGCCAGACCTTCGGCTTTCAGTTCAGGCGTTATTTCAATATCAAGTGCGACGGTCAGTTTGCCCTCTTGAGCTATTGTCCATCCCGGGATGTCCTCAGAGATTATCTCCACGTCGGCGGCTTCGATTATGATGTCTTGCGATTCAACAACAAGAGACAACGTGCCGTCGTTCTCCAAACGTGAGATTTCTTCCTGTGAGAGGGCCATGACAGCGTTGTTCACGCTCTTCATCAGTTTTCCGAATTTCTTGCCCATCGTGCGGAAGTTGCATTTCACCTTCTTCACAAGGACGCTGGCGTTGCTGTCCATGAACTCTATCTCCTTGACGTTTGTCTCTGAGAGTATCACACTTGTCATCTGCTCGATGCGCTGGCGCATCTCGTTGTCTGTCGCGGGGATGGATATTTTCTGCAGTGCCTGTATCACAGGAATCTTCACTTTCTTGCGGAGAGAGAGAACCATTGATGTCACCTGCATGGCGACGTTCATCGCCATCTCCAGTTCCGGGTCAATATACGGGCAATTGCCGTTTTCGTCTGTCACCACCGTCGGATAGTCTGCGAGGTGTACGCTCTCTGCCTTGTCTCTCCCTGTCACGGAGTTGAGGTCGAGGAAGAGCCTGTCAGAGTAGAACGGAGCGATAGGAGCAATCAGACGGCTCAACGTGTCGAGGCATGTGTAGAGCGTCTGGTAGGCGGAGAGCTTGTCGTCTGTCATGCCACAGCCCCAGAAACGTTTCTTGTTCAGGCGGATATACCAGTTCGACAGCTTGTCAACCACGAAAGCCTGTATGAGACGGCCGGCGGGCGTCGGCTCGTAGTTCTCAAATGATTTCCCGACATTCAGGACGAGGGTGTTCAGCTCAGAAAGCAGCCAGCGGTCGAAGGCAGGCCGGTTCTCGAATGTGATGTCATCTTCCGAATAGTCGAAGCCGTCAACGTTAGCATACAGTGTGAAGAAGCTGTATGCCTGATGCAGTTTGTAGAAGAATGCCGACGACACCTCGTCGACGCCGTCAGGGTCAAATGCCAAGTTGTCCCATGGCGCGGAGTTGGTTATCATATACCAGCGTACTGCGTCCGTACCGTATTTCGCGATGCACTCGAACGGATTGATTACATTTCCGAGACGCTTAGACATCTTTACGCCGTTCTTGTCGAGCACAAGGCCGTTCGATATTACATTCCTGTATGCCACAGAGTCGAAGACCATGGTTGAGATAGCATGGAGCGTGAAGAACCATCCGCGTGTCTGGTCAACGCCCTCTGCTATGAAGTCAGCGGGGAATGCCTTGTTCTCGTCAATAAGCTCACGGTTCTCAAACGGATAGTGTATCTGAGCGTATGGCATTGCGCCGGAATCGAACCAGACGTCAATAAGGTCCAGCTCGCGTGTCAAGACGTTGCCTGCATCGCTAACTAAGCGGATGTCGTCAACATATGGGCGGTGCAGGTCGATGCGGTCATAGTTCTCTTTTGACATGTCGCCCGGCACGAAACCTTTTTCCTTGAGTGGGTTGCTTGGCATGACGCCTTTCGCCACCGCCTTCTCTATCTCGTCGTACAGTTCTTCAAGCGAGCCGATGCAGAGTTCTTCCTTCGTCTCGCGGTTGCGCCATATCGGGAGCGGCGTGCCCCAATATCTTGAGCGCGAGAGGTTCCAGTCGTTGAGGTTCTCAAGCCATTTGCCGAAACGCCCGGAGCCGGTGGATTCCGGTTTCCAGTTGATTGTCTTGTTCAGCTCGTACATCCTTTCCTTGCAGGCTGTCGAACGGATGAACCATGAATCGAGCGGATAGTACAACACCGGTTTGTCTGTTCGCCAGCAGTGCGGGTAGTTATGCACATGCTTCTCGATTTTGAATGCCGAGCCGTTCTCTTTCATCTCAAGACAGAGCACCACGTTCAGGTCCATGTCCTTCGATGCGGCTTTCTCGTCATATTTGCCGCCAACATTGTATTTCGGGTCGTAGGCGTTCTTCACATACTCTCCGCTATGCTTCCAGTAACAGTCGTTGACACATAGTTCACGGAACTCATCGTCCATGTCTTCCTTGACGAAATATTTCCCCTGGAAGTCAACCATAGGCCGCGTGTCTCCTGCCTTGTCGATAACGAACAGCGATGGTATGCCCGCATCTTTCGCCACTTTTGCGTCGTCGGCGCCGAAGGTGGGCGCGATATGCACTATGCCCGTGCCGTCTTCTGTCGTGACGTAGTCTCCGGGGATGATACGGAAGGCGTCGCTCTCTTTCGACACTACTTTGCCTTCAATCACCTCGCATGGTTTCACCCATGGCATGAGCTGCTCATAATGCAAACCAACGAGGTCTGAGCCTTTTCCTCTCCACAGCACATCATATTCTATAGCGTTCCCCTCGCTGTCCTTTTCCGGGAAATACGCCTTTAGCCTTGATTCTGCTATGACATAGACAGCAGATTTGCCGGTGTACGGGTTGCTGCCTTTCAATGCTGCATAGTCTATCTTCGGCCCGACACATAGGGCGGTGTTCGAAGGCAGCGTCCATGGTGTCGTGGTCCATGCCAGGACATAGACTTCCTCGTCACCGGCGCCCGGCCCGAAAACCGTCTCCGGGTCAGTCACTTTGAACTGCGCTGTCACAGTCGTGTCCTTCACGTCTCTGTAACAGCCAGGCTGGTTGAGCTCATGGCTCGACAGTCCCGTTCCTGCGGCAGGCGAGTAAGGCTGAATGGTGTATCCTTTATATAATAAGCCTTTGGAATAGAGTTGCTTAAGGAGATACCATAAAGTTTCGATATATTTGTTGTCGTATGTGATATACGGATTTTCCAGATCGACCCAATAGCCCATCTTGTCTGTCAGTTGTGTCCACTCGTCGGTGTACATCATGACATTTTTGCGGCAGGCGTCGTTATAGTCGTCAACACATATCTTTTTGCCAATGTCCTCTTTTGTGATGCCGAGGCTTTTCTCCACGGCAAGCTCAACGGGCAGTCCGTGCGTGTCCCATCCCGCCTTGCGCTTCACCTGGAAGCCTTTCATGGTCTTGTATCGCAGAATGGTGTCTTTTATTGTCCTGCCCATGACATGATGGATGCCAGGATGACCGTTGGCTGAAGGAGGTCCCTCAAAGAACACAAACTGCGGATGCCCATCTTTCTCGCTGATGGACTTTAAGAATACATCATTTGATTTCCACTGTTGAAGAATCTCGTTGTTTACTTCAGTAAGGTTGAGATTCTTATGTTCTGCAAATTTCGTTGCCATGAATTGAATATGAGTGAAAGTATATTTTTTTTTGTTTTCGATATTTACTTCTTTCTTTTGAAGACGCAAAATTACTTAATTATTCTGGAATATGCAAGCTATTGCACATTTTTTATATTTATAAGAATAAAAAAAACACATTTATTTGCTCAACTCGCCAAAAAAGACTAATTTTGTAATTCCAAATTCTAAGAAATAAGACAAAAGACAGAAAAATCAAATAATTATGCCAAAGATTTCTATAAGAGGTCACGAAATGCCCGAGTCGCCAATCCGCAAGCTGGCGCCGCTTGCCGCTGCCGCCAAGAAGCGCGGGACGAAAGTGTATCACCTGAATATCGGACAGCCTGACCTCCCCACGCCTAAAGAGGGGCTTGACGCACTGAAGACGATAGACCGGACGATATTGGAGTATTCGCCGTCACAGGGCTATCAGTCATACAGGGAGAAACTCGTTGACTACTACCGCAAATACAACATCAATGTTTCTGCCGACGACATCATCATCACATCAGGAGGCTCTGAGGCGGTGCTCTTCTCATTCCTCGCCTGCCTCAACCCGGGCGACGAGATTATCGTTCCAGAACCGGCATACGCCAACTACATGGCTTTTGCGATATCCGCCGGGGCGAGGATACGCACCATCGCCACCACAATCGAAGAAGGCTTCTCGCTGCCTAAGGTAGAGAAGTTTGAAGAACTCATCAACGAGCGCACGCGCGCCATCATGATTTGCAACCCGAACAACCCCACCGGCTATCTCTATACACGCAGAGAGATGAACCAGATTCGCGACCTCGTGAAGAAGTATGACCTCTACCTCTTTTCGGATGAGGTGTATCGCGAATACATCTACACCGGCTCGCCATATATCTCTGCATGCCATCTTGAAGGAATAGAGCAGAATGTCGTGCTTATCGATTCTGTGTCAAAGCGTTATTCAGAGTGCGGCATACGTATCGGAGCCTTGATAACGAAGAATGCCGAGGTGCGTGCTGCTGTCATGAAATTCTGCCAGGCGCGCCTCTCCCCTCCCCTCATCGGACAGATTGTTGCAGAGGCGTCGCTTGACGCGTCAGAAGAATACCAGCGCGATGTCTATGACGAATATGTAGAGCGGAGAAAATGCCTCATTGACGGCCTGAACCGCATCCCCGGCGTCTATTCCCCGATTCCTATGGGCGCGTTCTATACCGTGGCGAAACTGCCGGTTGACGATTCTGAGAAATTCTGCCGCTGGTGTCTCGAATCTTTCGAGTATGAGCATGAGACAGTCATGATGGCTCCCGCCGCCGGCTTCTATACCACTCCTGGCGCCGGCATCAACCAAGTGCGCATCGCATACGTCCTGCAAAAGCCAGACCTGGAGAGGGCGTTGTTCATCTTACGCAAGGCACTTGAACAATATCCGGGCCGCATCGACGACGAATAAGGTTGGTTCTATAAATGCGCTTTGTCAGATTTTGAGATTGTTTTTGAGGACAAATTGAGAGTTGTAGAGTGAGCGTAGCGGGCTACGTGACCGATACGACTTGCAATTTGGACCAAAAAGAATCCAAAAGATGGCAAAACGTTAACCCTTAAATATTCATAAAATTGACGGTGGGCATATATAGAACCCACCGTAAACCTATTATCATCACAGCAGCACAATAAACATCACCTGACTTGGAGAATTTATCGTTCTACATAGCCCGACGGATATATAAATCCTCTGACGGCACAAAACGCATCTCACTGCCTGCGATAAAGATTGCGATACTCGGCATGACAGTCGGCATCGCCGTCATGATTGTGTCCATTTCCATCGTTCTGGGATTCAAGCATACCATTCGCGACAAAGTGATAGGTTTTGGCGGACATGCCGTGGTGAAAGCCTATGGCTCTGTCCTCGATGATGAGCAGATACCTGTCTGCGCTTCCGATTCGCTGCTGAAAGCCTTGCGGCAGGCACCGGACGTAAGGCATCTGCAGCCATTCTCTTGCACGCAGGGCATACTGAAAACCGACGACGAGTTCCTCGGGGCGATGTTCAAAGGCATCGACGAGAGGTGGGATTCCGCCTTCATACAACAGAATCTCGTTGAAGGCGTCATTCCGCATTTCTCCTCACAGAAGCCCGGCAACGACATCCTCATCTCAAAATATATGTCGGACAAGCTGAAACTCAAGGTCGGCGAGAAGGTGTTCGCCTATTTTGTCGGAGAAGACAACGTGCGCACACGCCGCTACAAGATAGCCGGCATATATGAGACACACCTCTCGAAATTCGATGAGATAACAGTCTATTGCGACAATGCCGCCGTGCAGAAACTCAATTCGTGGGAGAAGGATCAGGTCAGCGGCATCGAGCTGGCCGTCAACGACTACAACCGCATAGACTCCACCGCATCATGGCTCATCCGGCACATAAACCGCAAGACTGACCGCTACGGCATCACCTACACTTCTGAGACCATCCAAGAGAGCAATCCGCAAATCTTCTCGTGGCTCGACCTCCTCGACCTGAACGTTTGGCTCATCCTCGCTCTGATGATATGTGTCGCAACGGTGACTATGATCAGCGGACTGCTGATTATCATCCTTGAGCGCATCCCCATGATTGGCGTGCTGAAAGCCCTTGGCGCGCAGAACTCCACCATACGCCACACCTTCGTCTGGTTCGGCATGTTCATCGTCTCGAAAGGCGTCATCTACGGCAACATCCTCGGGCTTGCCATCTGTCTCATACAGAAAGCCACAGGGGTCATCAGCCTCGACCCGCAGATATACTATGTCACAGAAGCGCCAATAGAGGTGAACATTCCTATTCTGATAGCCCTCAACGTAGCGGTGCTTGTATTATGCGTCTTAATCCTGACAGTGCCGAGCTATCTCGTCTCGCACATCAGCCCGTCAAAGACAATAAAGTTCGGAGAATGAGAAAGCGCATTCATAGAACCTACCTAAAAATGTCACAGACAGAATATCGTGGTAAATGAAAGTGCTAACCATAAAGCCACATTGCCATCAATAATCAATATATCGGCTTAACCACCTCCACCCTCATTCCAAGGGCATTGATGATGCGATAGAATGCACCTACACTGGGCAC
>CALZMB010000052.1 GCA_945788485.1 uncultured bacterium
GTGTCTCGCTCTCGCCTGCGCCTTCTCCGTGATTTTCTGCAAGGAGATATTCGGAGGCACCGGCATGAACTTCATCAACCCTGCCCTCGCTGCTCGCGCCTTCCTCTTTTTTTCTTATCCGACGATGATGTCGGGCGATAAATGCTGGGTTGCTACCGACCAGATATTCGGCATGGGCTACAACCTGCCTGATGCCACGACAGCAGCCACTCCGCTTGCCCTCGCCGCGCAAGGGGGAGCAGGCCAGATAGACACCTGCGCGGCTGTGATAGGCCTCATCCCCGGCTCGATGGGCGAGACAAGCGTCATAGCCATCGCACTGGGCGCGCTGCTGCTGCTCTGGACCGGCATAGCGTCGTGGAGAATCATAACCTCTGTCTTTGTCGGCGGAGCGCTGACAGCACTGCTCTTCAACCAGCTCGGCATGTCGCCGCTGAATGTCGTTGACCATCTCGTGCTCGGCGGCTTCGCCTTCGGCGCCGTGTTTATGGCAACCGACCCTGTCACGGCAGCACGCACCGAATGCGGCAAGTGGGTCTATGGATTCCTCATCGGCGTCGTCGCCATCGTAGTGCGCGTGATGAACCCAGGCTACCCGGAAGGCATGATGCTTGCCATACTCCTCATGAATGTCTGCGCACCACTCATCGACTGGTGTGTCGTACAGCGCAACATATCCCGAAGACTTAACCGTTTGAAGAAATAATACTGCATCTGTCATGAAAAATAAATTCAATACAAACAGCAACACATACATTATTATATATAGTGTTGTACTCGTGGTGATAGTAGCATTCTGCCTCGCTTTCGTATATACATCATTGAAAGAACGCCAAGAGGCTAATGTTGCTCTCGACGTGAAGAAACAGGTGCTCGCCGCCCTCGACATCAGAGACTTCGCCGACGATGCGGCTGCCGAGACAGTATATCAGGAGACGGTGGAAAAGACCGACACTCTCGATGCTGAGACAAAGAAAATCGTGTATCTGTGCAATGTGAAAGGCGAGAAGAAATATGTCCTCTTCGTGAAGGGCATGGGACTATGGGGACCTGTATGGGGATATGTAGCCCTCAACGCCGATAAGACGACAGTCTATGGAGCTTATTTCAACCATGAAGGCGAGACTGCCGGACTTGGAGCGGAAATAAAGGATTCGCGCGCTTGGCAGAACCTCTTCAAAGGGAAGACAGCATACGCCGACGGGAAACCGATGCTCAGCGTGAAGAAAGCCAACGACATCAGGCCAGAAGAAAAAGCCTACACTGTCGATGCCATCACAGGAGCTACGCTCACCTCTGACGGCGTCAACCTCATGCTGCAGAGCTGCCTCGCCGACTATAAAGATTATCTTTCTGCCGAATGACACCATGTCATCTCTCGCATAACCACATTTATTTATGTTTGCTGGACGACACGTCACGTCGTTCTTCAATCCATCATAAAACAATCACACAATGAGCAAACTTTTTTCAAAAGAGAACAAAGAGGTCTTCATGACACCCCTCAACGGGAACAACCCTATCCTGGTGCAGGTCTTGGGTATATGCTCTGCCTTGGCTGTGACATCACAGCTCAAACCCGCTATTGTCATGGGATTGGCAGTAACCGTCATCACCGCCTTTGCCAATGTCATTATTTCTGTCATCCGCAAGACAATCCCCACCCGCATCCGTATCATCGTGCAGCTTGTTGTCGTAGCCACACTCGTGACCATCGTCAACCAAGTGCTGAAAGCCTTCGTCTATGATGTCAGCGTAGAGCTGTCTGTCTATGTCGGCCTCATCATCACAAACTGTATCCTTATGGGACGACTTGAGGCCTTCGCGTCAGTCAACTCACCTTGGCCATCTTTCCTTGACGGTGTCGGCAACGGACTGGGATATGCTTACATCCTCATCGCCGTCGGCGCATTCCGCGAGTTCTTTGGCAGAGGGTCGCTCCTCGGCATACAGATTATCCCGCAGTCGGTCTATGACTTCGGATACATCAACAACGGCATGATGACAATGCCGGCAATGGCACTCATACTGTGTGGAGTGGTGATATGGGTACACCGCGCTTATTTCTGCAAAGAGGCATAGGCTTCCGGTCTCCGCGTGTTACACTATCCACAATTACACAAAAAAAAGATAAATCATTATGGAACACATAATTTCCCTATTCTTCCGCAGCATATTCGTTGACAATATGATCTTCGCATTCTTCCTCGGAATGTGTTCGTATCTTGCGGTGTCGAAAAGCGTGAAGACATCATTCGGCTTGGGCATGGCAGTGACCTTCGTCCTGCTCATCACCGTCCCTGTCGATTGGCTTCTGCAGACTGCTGTCCTGTCTGCCGACGGCATTCTCGGCGTTGACCTCACATATCTTTCGCTCATACTTTTCATTGCCGTCATTGCCGGCATCGTACAGTTGGTTGAGATGATAGTCGAGCGCTTCTCGCCCTCGCTCTACGCGGCCCTCGGCATCTTCCTCCCGCTCATCGCCGTCAACTGCGCCATCATGGGCGCGTCGCTCTTCATGCAGCAGCGCATCAACCTCGACCCCTCCAATTCACAATATATCGGAGGCATAGCTGACGCCCTCGCATTCGCCATTGGCTCAGGCATAGGATGGACACTCGCCATCTGCCTTCTCGGCGCCATACGCGAGAAACTGGCATATTCTGATGTGCCACGCCCGTTGCGCGGACTTGGCATCACATTCATCACAGTCGGTCTGATGGCTATGGCTTTCATGTGCTTCTCAGGCTTGAAGATCTAACATCCTTATTCTGAAAATATTATCATCATGGATATAAATTTCATCATTTCAAGTATCGGAGTTTTTATGGCAGTCATCATCCTGCTTGTCGTAATACTCCTTGTGGCAAAGAAATATCTATCGCCGAGTGGGAATGTTAAGATCACCATAAACGGCGACACCGTCCTCGATGTCCCGCAGGGCAGCTCTGTCATGGCAACGCTCAACGAGAACGGCATCTATCTGCCGTCTGCATGCGGCGGAAAGGCATCATGCGGACAATGCAAGGTGCAAGTGCTCGAAGGTGGAGGTGAGATTCTCGATTCAGAGAAGTCACACTTCTCTCGCAAAGAGATAAAAGAGGGCTGGCGCCTCGGATGCCAGTGCAAGGTGAAGGGCGACCTCTCGCTGCATATCGATGAATCTGTCATGGGCGTGAAAGAATGGGAGTGTACTGTCATCAGCAACCGCAACGTGGCGACATTCATCAAAGAGTATAAAGTGGCGCTTCCTCCGGGAGAACACATGGATTTTGAACCGGGTTCATACGCACAGATACGCATACCCGAGTTCAGCATCGACTATGACAAAGACATTGACAAGAGCCTTATCGGCGACACCTATCTCCCTGCATGGGAGAAGTTCGGATTGTTCTCTCTCAAATGCGTGAACACCGAGCCTACTATCCGTGCATATTCAATGGCAAACTATCCTGACGAGGGCGACATCATCACGCTCAATGTACGTATAGCCACTCCGCCGTTCAAACCTAAAGAGCAGGGCGGGGGATTCATGGAGGTTAACCCGGGCATCGCATCGTCTTACATCTTCTCTCTCAAACCTGGCGACAAGGTCATCATGTCCGGTCCTTACGGTGAGTTCCGCCCCCAGTACAACACTGGACGCGAGATGATATGGGTCGGCGGCGGCGCAGGCATGGCCCCGCTCCGTGCCCAGATTATGCACATGCTGAAGACAAAGAACACGCGCGACCGTGAGATGCACTATTTCTACGGAGCACGTGCTCTCGAAGAGATACCGTTCCTCGACGATTTCCTGCAGCTTGAGAAAGACTACGAGAACTTCCACTTCCACCTCGCCCTCGACCGTCCCGACCCGAAGGCAGACGCAGCAGGCATACGCTATACTCCAGGCTTCGTGGCTCCTGTCATGGGCGACACATACCTCAAACAGCATGAGACGCCAGAAGATTGCGAATACTATCTCTGCGGACCTCCTATGATGGCGAAGACCGTTCTCGACCTTCTCCACTCGCTCGGAGTAGAAGACAACATGATACGTTTCGACAACTTCGGAGGATAAACAGCGACGGAGTTGATTCTTTATAGTTGACAAGTTGATTCTCAGTTGACGAGTTTACAAGTTGACAAGTTATTTGTACTGTCTTCTGAAACTCAGCACTCAAATACTATCAACTTGTCAACTTGTCAACTTGTTTCACTCGTTAACTAAATCATTCTATGAAACCATACAAATTTGAACCTATCCTCAAAACCACTATATGGGGCGGCTACCAGATAGCCCCGTTCAAAGGCATCTACACGGCACAGCCGAACATCGGAGAATCATGGGAGATTTCCGGCGTGCCCGGGCATGAGAGTGTAGCAATAGAAAGGGGGCTTGTCGATGACGTCGATGTAGGCCTTAGCCTTACGCAACTCATAGACAAATACAAAGGTCTTCTATTGGGAGAGAAAGTGTACAAGAGATTCGGTAACTCGTTCCCACTCCTCATAAAATTCATCGATTCCAGGCAAGACCTCTCCGTACAGGTACACCCTGACGACAAGCTTGCGAAAGAACGTCACGGATGCAACGGCAAGACCGAGATGTGGTATATAATAAAGTCTGACGTAGGAGCGAAAATCTACGCGGGCTTGAAAAAGAGCATCACGCCCGACGAATACGAACAGCTTGCCACAGCCGAACCCGTCAACGGACATTCGCCTATGCAGGATGTCATAGCGACACATGAGGCACACCAGGGCGACCTCTATTTCCTGCCCGCCGGACGTCTGCACGCTATCGGAGCAGGCAATTTCCTTGCAGAGATACAGCAGACCTCAGACATCACATACCGTGTCTATGACTTCGGCAGGAAAGACGCTCACGGCAAACCCCGCGAGCTGCATATCGCCGAGGCGAAAGCTGCTATCGACTATCAGGTGTGGCCAGAATATCGCACGTCATACGACAGCACAAAACCCACGTCACAGCTCATCAACTGTCCGTATTTCAACGTCAACCGAGTCGTTGTGCAGGTTGCGGCACAGATAGATTTCAAAGTAGATTCGTTTGTTGTCGTCGTATGCCTATGGGGCGAGGCGAACATCAACGGCATAAAGGTTCGCCAAGGCGAGACGCTCCTCGTTCCTGCCTGTGAGAATATCCTCTATATCTTTGGCAACGCCACGTTCCTCACCGCCACGATGTAACAACCGACATCATTTGCTGAATTTTTATCGCAAGCGTCCATTCATCCATGCTACAAGGGTGAATGGACGCTATGCTTTTTAAATAAAACGACAAGAACGTCAAGAACGTTATGAACGTTAATAACGTTATGAACGATAATAACGATATGAACGATAATAACGACATGAACTACAATAACTATAATAATACAATAACTACAATAACTACAATAACGCCCCTGCCATCAGCTTTGCAAACAAAAAAAGCACCCACCTTTTCAGATGGATGCCATTTTCGTTATTCTTGTCGTATTATTATTTCTCGATGTAGAGCATAGCAACACGGTTGAACTCGTAAATCTCGAAGAGTTTGTCGGTCTCGCCGCAACCCTCTGTCGTGATGCGTGACGGGTCGATGCCGTATTTCTTCACGAGGAGGTCTTTTACAGCTTCAGCGCGACGAACGGAGAGTGAGTTGTTGTTGTCGTGCGGACCTTCAGGAGAAGCGTAGCCCTTAACCTGGAGCTTCAGCTCTGGGTGGTTCTTCATTACGGTAGCAGCGATAGCAACGTTCTGAGCTTGTGCCGGAGTGATGACTGACTTGTTGAGCGGATAGAAGATAGCCGGGAGGTTCGGCTCAACCTCTTTCTCTACAACGACAGGTTTCTCCTCGCAGTCTTTCAGCGCTTTCTTCAGGTCTTCAATCTCAGCCTTCAGCTTGTCAATCTCTGCGTTCTGTGCGCGGAGGTCGTTGATTTGTGCGTTGAGGACGTCAATCTCGCTCTGGTCGCATGGCTTCACAATCTGGAAGTTGTGTGTCTGGTTCGATGTCTTGAACTTGTAGTTCAGACCTACGTTCAGCTGCATGTGTGAGTAGTTGATGTCATAGCCCACAGTCTGCGAGCCTACGCCAGCCTCGTTTACCACGCCGTTCTTTGCGCCAGCGATAAGATAGTTGAGAGAAGGCTCAATGTAGAACTGCCACTGCTTCTTGTTGCCGAAGTTGAAGGCGAAGTCGAATGCGAGCTTAGATGTCATGGCGTTCTTGATTGTGCCAATCATCAGGTCGTTGTCGTCTGTTGAGTTATGGATATATCCGATGCCGCCGTTGAAAATCACTTCAAAGCAGCGTGGCTCGCCTTTATATCCGCCGATAGCATTGCTGAGGTTGATCTGTCCGAGGAGGTTGGCGTTGATGCCTTCTGCGTCAAGACCGGTGTACATCTGGTTCTTGAATATGTATGTGCCTTCTGCTGCCAAGCCGACAGACGGTGTGAGCCATTTGCCCACGCGGACGCCAACGTTAGGCGTGAGATGCTTGAAGACAGCACGGTGAGTCGTCTTTGCATCGACGCCACCCTGAATACCTACATACCAGTTGTCAAAGAACTTGTTGCCCCACCAGCCTTCTTCCTGGACTTGGGCAGATGCTGTCATGGCAGTTGCTGCCATGGCAAGGAAAAGAAAAATTTTCTTCATGATTCAGTGTATAATA
Organism: uncultured bacterium; assembly: GCA_945788485.1. Classification (GTDB taxonomy): domain Bacteria; phylum Bacteroidota; class Bacteroidia; order Bacteroidales; family Bacteroidaceae; genus Prevotella. Next base: position 6,674 of record CALZMB010000052.1, read on the forward strand.
ATGTTATGTTTTTTTTACTGTAAAATATTTTGTGATATGCATGATTATTATAAAGATATACATTTGTATTTGTCCTATAGATAAATCATGTATAAAACGATGCAAAGTTAGTTGATTTTTTTCAATTATCAAAATAATTGTGCATTTTTTTACATTTTCACCATGATTTCTTTTTGTATTCGTTTGCATACTATGTGGTTGTAAGACAAAAACGTATGTTTCCTCTGCTTATGACATTTCATGCGTTTACTGTGTTGTGGTTCTTTCACATACGGTGTTGGTTTCTTTGCGTGATATGTTTTTTAGTGGGCTTAAAGGCACAAAGTAGAGGTGTCAGACAGTACTGATGGTGTTGTCAGATGTATAATGTAGTGGTATTATGGTAGCAGTCAAAAGTTCGTATGGTAGCAGTCAAAAGTTCGTATGGTAGCAGTCGAATGTTCTTATGATTGCAGTCGAAAGTTCTTGTGATTGCAGTCGAAAGTTCTTTTGCAAAAGACATTGTGCTACAATGTAGTTCAGAAAAGTTAAAGTTTCTTGATTTGTTACACGAAAATGAGTTTAATTCACTAAAAATTAGTAACTTTGCACTTGCTTTCACGTGATGAGAGCAAATTAAACTAATTATTAACCGTAGGACGTGTCCTACACAAACAATTATTTAAAAAATATGGCAACAAAAATTCGCCTACAGCGTGGTGGTAGAAAAAGCTACGCTTTCTACAGTGTTGTAATCGCTGATTCTCGCGCTCCGCGTGACGGCCGTTTCATCGAGAAGATCGGCACCTACAATCCAAACACAAACCCTGCTACAGTTGATCTCAACTTCGAGAGAGCACTCTACTGGGTTGAGTGTGGTGCACAGCCGACAGACACCGCTCGTACAATCCTCAAGAACGAGGGCGTTTATCTCATGAAACACCTCAAGGGTGGCGTGAAGAAAGGCGCATTCGACGAAGCTGCTGTACAGCAGAAGTTCGACGCTTGGAAAACCGAGAAGAAGAACAGCTTAGACGCAATTCGCAACACTGACGCAGAGGCAAAGAAGGAAGCTCGTGCTAAGAACCTTGCTGCTGAGAAAGCGACAAACGAGGCAATCGCCAAGCGTATCGCTGAGAAGAAGGCAGCCGCTGAAGCACCTGCTGAAGCTCCAGCTGAAGAGGCATAACATTCCTCTTTCTGATTAAGGCATCAATTCTTTTTCTTCTTTTTCCTTTTGCGAAGAGTGAATTAGCCGTATTTATTTTGATTCATCCCACAGGACTTCTTCGGAAGTCCTTTTTTATTTCTCTTCTTTCTCTTCTTTCTCCCCTTTATCCCTCTCCTCTAAAAATTCTGCGTAGATGCGTGCGGCGGAGGCTACTTTTCTTGCGCAAGGTCGTTCGGCATAATACTTTGCTGTCCGTTCGTCGGGGATTGACGAATCCTTCACCGCCTTGCAGCCGTTCATCTTCAGCAGTTCTTCGCAGATGATTGAGCCGTTCTCGTCTTTGAATTTCTCCACTATCTGCCTCACATGTTTGTAGCATTCTGTTTTCGCCTGGCGGTTGTCACCGTCAGCCGGCCCTTCTTCCATGCCTGCAAGCATCACCATGCCCGAGACGGCGCCGCACATCATGCGCATACGCCCGACACCACCGCCGAACCCGGCAGAGAGGCGCAACACAGTCGTAGGGTCGAGATTATAGACATCGGCGAAAGCTGCCGCTACGCTTTGCGAACAGTTGTGGCCTTTCATGAACAAGCAGACAGCACGTTCGACATATTCTTCTTTCTTGTTGTTCATCGTTACTTTTGTTTTTGTTTTGCAATTTTCTGCTGCAAAGTTACAAAACTTCGGGCGAAACAGAAAACTAAAGTGAGAAAATGTTCAGATAATCTCTCATTCTGTATGTTTCCGTCGCGAGGCTGCGTCTCCGCAAGTTCAACATATTCTCTACAAAGAATGTTAATTCCTTTGCCCGTTGGTGGAAAATGATTAACTTTGCAGCAATGAGTGTGTCAATCAGAATTCTTGCACGAAGAGCTGCATGAACATGATTCGGCAGATTCGAGAAATATACACACCAAACATACTGAGACGGATTGCATAACCGAACTTAATCCTAATACAAATCAAAAACTATAAAAAGAAAATGGCAAGAGTAAAACCATTCAAGGGGGTACGTCCTCCAAAGGAGATTGTAGAAAGAGTCGAGTCTCGCCCGTATGATGTGCTTGATTCTGATGAGGCGCGTGCAGAGGCTGGCGACAACGCCATGTCGCTCTATCACATCATCAAGCCTGAGATAAATTTCGAGCCCGGGACATCAGAGTATGACCCAAAGGTGTATGACGAGGCAGCACGGCAGTTTGCGCTGTTCCGCGAGAAAGGATGGCTCAGACAAGACGAGAAGGAGTGTTACTACATCTACGCCCAGACTTCTTGCCTGCCGGCAAACGGCAATCTGGAGAAGACGCAGTACGGACTTGTGGTTTGTGCGCATCAGGACGACTACAAGACGGGCGTGATAAAGAAACATGAGCTGACACGTCGTGACAAGGAAGAAGACCGCATGAAGCATGTGCGTGTGAACGACGCCAACATCGAGCCGGTATTCTTCGCCTTCCCGGACAACACAGTCCTGAACGACATCATCATGCGCTATGCTGCCACGGAGCCGGAATATGATTTCGTGGCGCCGATAGACGGCTTCGGACATAAACTGTGGGTCGTGAGCGACGCGAAGGACATTGACGCCATAACAGAAGAGTTCGCAAAGATGCCTGCGCTGTATATTGCCGACGGACATCACCGCAGCGCTGCCGCAGCTCTCGTAGGAGCCGAGAAGGCAGCACAGAATCCAGACCATACCGGCGACGAGGAGTATAACTTCTTTATGGCTGTGGCGTTCCAGGCATCGCAGTTGACCGTGCTTGACTATAACCGTGTCGTAAAAGACCTGAACGGACTGACATCAGCAGAGTTCCTCTGCCGACTGAGCGAGAATTTCATCGTCGAGGAGAAGGGAGACACTGAGTTCCGTCCGCAGCATCCACATCAGTTCAGTCTCTATCTCGACGGCAAATGGTATGCCCTCGATGCAAAAGACGGGATTTTCAATCCTGCCGACCCTATCGGGGTGCTCGATGTGGACATCTCGTCGCGTCTGATTCTGCAGGACATCCTAGAGCTTGGCGACTTGCGTTCGAGCCAGCGCATTGACTTCGTAGGCGGTTTGCGTGGCTTGGGCGAGCTGAAGAGAAGGGTTGACAGCGGAGAGATGCGTGCCGCACTCGCACTCTTCCCTGTCTCAATGCAGCAGATAATGGATATTGCGGATTCAGGCAACATCATGCCTCCGAAGGCAACATGGTTTGAGCCGAAACTGCGTTCAGGACTTGTCATACACTTACTTAAGTAAGAAACGATAAAATCTTGATATAAAATTGGATACGTACAAGACTGTTGTAACAGAAGGCGAGGGGTTCTATTCTGAGAAACGAAGCAAATTCCTCGCCTTCTCGTTTCATGTTGAGACAGAGCAAGAGGTGAAGGACATCATATCTTCTTTCAAGAAGAAATACTATGATGCCCGCCATGTCTGCTATGCATATATCCTCGGTGTGGAAGGCGTGGGCGACGGTGTGTCGTTTCGTATGAATGACGACGGCGAACCCTCGTCAACGGCTGGCAAACCCATCCACGGCCAGCTTGTAAAGGCAGAGCTGACGAACACTCTTGTCGTAGTGGTCAGATACTATGGAGGAGTGAACCTCGGCACGTCGGGACTTATCGTGGCATATCGCGAAGCCACTGTCGATTGTCTCGCCAACAGCGGCATAGAAGAGAGAATTGTTGAGGAGATGATAGACTATTCGTTCGCCTATCCCGCCATGAATGACGTCATGAAGATTGTGAAGGATATGCAGCCCCGCATCGTCTCGCAGACTTTCGACAACACATGCAGCATACGCCTTGCCATCCGACGCTCTCTCGCTCCGCAGCTGAGGCAACGTCTGGAGAAAATGAGTTTCTCTAAAGGGTGACGCCATCATCTGGGGCGAGCCAACGTTCGCCCCCTGAAGGTTTGCGACACTGCTGCACGTTGTCATCTTGAACGTAAAACATAAAAAAGCGGGAGCGTTAATGCCCCACTGTAATGAACTGAAAAACTATGAGTTATCCTCTACTCTTTGAACCGAACCTGCACACTGTGGTGTGGGGAGGCAGCCGCATTGCCGCCTGGAAAGGCCTGCCGTCGTCTCCCGCTGACGACAGGTCAAAAATCGGCGAATCGTGGGAGGTGAGTTGTGTCCCCTCGTCAACATCCGTCATTGCCAAC
>CALZMB010000053.1 GCA_945788485.1 uncultured bacterium
ATGGCTCCCGACTTCACACTCAACGACCTCAACGGCAAGCCTCTCACACTCTCGTCGCTGCGCGGCAAATACGTCGTTCTCGATTTCTGGGGCTCATGGTGTGGATGGTGCATAAAGGGTATGCCTGAGATGAAGAAATACTACGAGAAATACAGCGGTAAGTTTGAGATTGTGGGCATCGACTGCAACGACACTGAGCAGAAGTGGAAGAAGGCGGTGGCTGACAACGAGCTGCCATGGATAAACGTGAAGAGCGAACAGGCTGACGCCACGCCGCAGAGCTATGCCGTGAAGGGCTATCCAACAAAGGTAGTGGTGGCTCCCGATGGAACGATAGCGAAGATAGTAGTTGGCGAGGATCCCGCTTTCTATACCTATCTTGACGAACTGTTTGGAAAATAAACTACTTATGAGAAAGAATATAGCTTTGATGCTGATGGCATCTGCCTTTGCGCTCACTGTGGGCGCACAGGGCAACTACACGGTCAGTGGCTCGCTGAAGAACGCTGAGGGAAAGAAGGCGTATCTCTTCGTGGGCAGCGGAGAGAATACGACATCTGACAGCACCACGGTGCAGAACGGCACTTTCTCGTTCAGCGGGACGATGGACTGCCCTTTCTCTGCCGCAAGGGTGGTCGTCGGCTCTCTGACGGACTATAACAACGCTTGTATATGGGAGCTGGCCCTGCAGCCGACATCGTTCAGCATTGCGGCTGACTGCAGCAACCCGGGCGACGCCACGGTGAGGGGCGGTGTGGTGCAGGACGAGCTGAACGCCATGAACGAGGAGCTGAACGTCTTCGTGCTGCCGTTGAGAAAACTTGGCGAGGAGATGTCTGGCGGTGCAAGCCGCGACTCGATTCAGAAACTGATGGAGCCTTACCAGAAGATGTATGCCGAATATTCTGAGAACTTCTACAAACAGCGCACAAAATCTTTCTACGCCACACGATACCTCATGATGCACATGAGCCGCATGAGCTACGACGAGCTGAAAGCAGCTTGGGACGCTCTCGACCCGAATGTGCAGAAGTATGGCGACAGCGCTGACGAGATAGCAAAGGAACTTGCAGTATTGGCAAAGGTGCGCCCGGGAAGCCCCGCGCCCGACTTCACCGCCACCGACATCAACGGCAAGCAGTTCACCATGTCGTCGCTCCGTGGCAAGGTGGTGATAATAGACTTCTGGGCAAGCTGGTGCGGACCATGCCGCAAGAGCAACCCACACATGCGTGAGCTTTACGCCAAGTTCCACGACCGCGGTCTCGACTTCGTGTTTGTCAGCGACGACGACACCAATCCCGACAAATGGCGCAAGGCAGTGGAGCAGGACCAGCTCATTGGCGACGGCTACCACCACGTCCTCCGCGGCTTGAAATGGGACCGCTCGAAGGGTGTCAGAGGCATCGACCATACGAACGACATCTCTGCCAAATACGCCATACACTTCCTGCCTACGAAATATCTGATAGACCGCAACGGAAACATCGTATGCAAGATTGGCGAAGAGAGCGAAGAGCAGCTGAATGCTGAGATAGAGCGTCTGCTGGCACAGTGAGCCTCACGACACCTTCTTCAACAGAAAAACAAACGGACAGATGCCGCATCATCGATATGAAAAACGGCTCTGTCTGTTTTTTTTTGCGCTTCTTTCGGCGAGAGGGTGCGGTTTTTTCGAAAAATGTTCTTTTATTAGAATACAAATGATTAATTTTGCAGAACGTAAAAACAAAGACTCTCACGCACTATGGACGACATAAACATTCATGACATGGGGAAGCGTAATGCGGAGAAGGAGTTCGAGAACGCGCTCCGCCCGTTGCGCTTCGATGATTTCACGGGACAGCCGAAGGTGGTCGAAAACCTCTCTGTCTTTGTCGAGGCGGCGAAATACCGCGGCGAGCCGCTCGACCATACCCTCTTGCACGGACCTCCGGGCCTTGGCAAGACGACGCTGTCGAACATCGTGGCGAACGAGCTGGGCGTAGGCTTCAAAATCACGTCGGGACCCGTGTTGGACAAGCCGGGCGACCTCGCCGGCATACTCACCTCGCTCGAACGCAACGATGTGCTGTTCATCGACGAGATACACCGTCTCAGCCCCGTTGTCGAGGAGTATCTCTATTCGGCGATGGAAGACTACCGCATCGACATCATGATAGACAAAGGCCCCTCGGCACGCTCTATACAGATCGACCTCAACCCCTTCACACTCGTCGGCGCCACGACACGTTCGGGACTGCTCACCGCCCCGCTGCGCGCCCGCTTCGGCATCAATATGCACCTTGAATACTACACGCCCGAGACGCTGATGAAAATCATACGCCGGTCGGCGGGCATCATGCAGGTGCCTATCTCCGACCGCGCCGCCATGGAGATAGCACGCCGCTCGCGCGGCACGCCACGTATCGCCAACGCCTTGCTGCGCCGTGTGCGTGACTTCGCGCAGGTGAAGGGCAACGGAGCCATAGACACCGCCATAGCGGAACTGTCGCTGACGGCGCTGAACATCGACTCGTTCGGCCTCGACGAGATAGACAACAAGATTCTGCTCACTATCATCGACAAGTTCGGAGGCGGACCGGTCGGCATCTCTACCATAGCGACGGCGATAGGAGAGGATGCCGGGACGGTGGAGGAGGTTTATGAGCCGTATCTCATCATGGAGGGGTTCATGAAGCGCACGCCGCGAGGACGTGTCCTCACCGAACTCGCCTACCGGCATCTCGGACGCAACATCTACCCCTCACGCCCCGCCGAACCTTCGCTGTTCGACTGAATAATCCGAATCCAACTCGCCAACTAAAACTAAATAAAACCATGCCCACCGCCATCTTCCCCGGCTCTTTCCGCCCCTTCACCAAAGGACACGATGATATTGCACGCCGTGCCCTGCGTCTCTTCGACCGTCTCGTCATCGCTGTGGGATATAACGTCAACAAGCCGCATGATGCCGACGATGCCGCTGAAAGGGCTGAGAGCATACGCCGTCTGTACGCCGGCGAGCCACGCATCGTGGTGGAAACCTACGACACCTTGACTGTTGAGCTTGCGCAGAGACACCAGGCAGGCGCAATAGTGAGAGGCGTGCGCAGCGTGAAAGACTATGAGTACGAGCGCGAGCAGGCTCTATGCAATGCCTTGCTCGACGACGGCATAGAGACTGTGCTGCTATGCGCGAAACCGGAACTCGAAGTGGTGTCGGCGAGCATGGTGAGAGAGTTGCAGCACTTCGGGAAAGACATCACGCCTTTTCTTCCATAACATCTGATTTCCTGACCATTATGATAACCTACAACACAGAAAACGTGAAGATGCCTGCCATCCGCCGGCGCGACGTGAGCCGATGGATCAAGCAGGTCGCCGCCTCTTACGGCAGGCGCGTGGGAGAGATAGGCTATCTCTTCTGCGACGACGAGAAGATTCTTGAGGTGAACCGCGAGTATCTCAGCCACGACTACTACACCGATATCATCACCTTCGACTACGATGAGGGCGACATCATCAACGGCGACCTCGTCATCTCTCTCGACACTGTGCGCTCTAACGCCGAACTCTTCGGCAAACCGTACGACGACGAGCTGCTGCGCGTCATCATCCATGGCGTTCTGCATCTCTGCGGCATCAACGACAAGGCGCCGGGCGAACGAGAGCTCATGGAGGCGGCAGAGAACAAGGCGCTGGAGATGTACGGCAAGATGTAATTTCATCGTTACGAACGTTACAAACGTTACGAACGTTACAAACGATACGGACGTTATCCTCATTATTATCGTTCGCAACGTCCTTGTCGTACTTAACGAAACGACCGAATCCCCCCGTCATCTGGAAAATGAAATGGACCAAATGCCTGTCTGGCATCTGGCCCATTATTCGACATGAAAATGTTATGGATGAATTTTAGGAAATACAGCGATGCTTCTCAGCATGGCCAATGTGATGAGAAAGAAACATCACACATTGTGGGTGGGGTGGAGATTGTTGTTTGATTTTATTTAAAGGCTTAGAAAATATCTTGTCTTTTTTGATGAAGGGCGGCGGTCATTTCACCATCACGCCGTTTGCGGCATGTCCGAGTGTGACGCTGTCTGTGCGCACGCTGTCACTCACGGCAACCGACGGCCCCTGCTTTGTCAGCGACGAGAAGCCTCTCTGTGTCGCCACGTTCTCCTCGTCAGGTTCGAGAGCTGTCTGCGCCGCCGAGCCGAGTGTGAGGATGATGGCGATGACAGCCGCAGCACGGAAGAATGGGCGCAGCCTCTGCGACAGGCTGATGGTGACCGCCTTCACCGGCGCGTCCTGCTCAGCGAGACGTATCAGACGGTCGTCAAACTCTTTGCCTAACACCGTCTGCCGGCGCTCTTCCTTCTCTGCTACAAACAGCACGCGATATGGCAGCAGATGTGCCGGCACACTGTCTTGGGCGAAGAACATCTGCAGGATGCTCTCCTCCTCAAGAGTGGTCTGACACTCCCAGTAGCGTTCGAGAAGCTGTTCTATGTACTTGTAGTCCATCATATCGTTTTTAAGTGCGTTCTATATGAAAGACGCATAGACAGACAGTAAGTTACACGCATATAATCATTTTAACATATTTTTCATGTCCACGACACCTGTCATAGACCCCGCCACACGCCATTTCATACGTCTCCACCGCACAGTGGATGTGTCATCGCTCGCCCTGCGCCGCCAAGGCACAGAGGGGGTTGACATGGCTGTCGCGCTGACGCAGATTGACGGATGGCAGCGCGCCCGCACAAAACTGCCGCGTCTTGCCGCTCTTGACGACATCATCTATCCGCCACACCTCTCTCTCGAACAGTGTTCGGGCGAGGCGGCGGCTCAATATAAACAGCGGTTCGTCGCTCCAGGCAGCAGGATGGCAGACCTCACGGGCGGCTTCGGCATCGACTTCTCTTTCATGGCACAAGGCGCGCGGCAAGCCGTCTATGTCGAGAGGCAGCAGCTGCTGTGCGACATCGCGCGCCACAACTTGCCGCTTCTCGGTTTGCCTGATGCCGCGGTGGTATGCAGCGAGGCAGAAGACTTCATAGCCAAGACAGAGGCCTCCGGCACCGCTTTCGACCTTATATATATAGACCCCGCACGCCGTGACACGCACGGCCGCAAGACCTACGCCATCGAAGACTGCACGCCCGATGTGGCGCGTCTCATGCCGCGCCTGCTCTCTATCGCCCCGCGTGTCGTGGTGAAGCTCTCGCCGATGCTCGACCACACCGCCGCCATGCGCTCGCTGCGCAGTGTCAGCGAGGTGCATATCCTCTCGGTGAAGAACGAGTGCAAGGAGACGTTGCTCGTCGTGGAGAGACAGTGCTCCATGCCACGCCTCTTCTGTGTCAACGACGAGAATGTCTTTGTCACCGATGCCGTACCCGCCACCGCTCCTCCCGTCGCCGACGCCGCCCTCGTTTCCCGTCTCATGCACTGCCGCGAGGGTGAAGGCTCTGCCCGTCTCTTTGTCCCCAATGCTTCGGTGATGAAGGCGGGATGCTTCGACGCGCTGTGCCGGAGATATGACATCGTGGCTCTCGACCGCAACACCAATCTTATGACCGCACGCCCGGGCGACGGCAGAGGCACAGAGGCTTTCGCGTCTTTCCCCGGCAGGGTGTATGACATCCGTTGCATAAGCACGTTCAACAAACGTGAGCTGAAGACAGCGCTCTCCGGCATCGAACGCGCGAACATCTCGGCACGCAACTTCCCTCTCTCGCCCGACGAGGTGCGGAAGAAACTGCGTTCTGCCGTTCCGCTGCGCGACGGCGGCACCACGCATATCTTCGCAACGACAATACTGGGCAAGAAACTGCTGATTGTCGCTGAGGAATAAAACATAACGCATAAAAATGAAATGAAAGGAAAAATCATTATGAGCAGACTGTCATTCATCTTCCTCGCTGCCGCCCTGCTGCTCACGGCGGGATGCAAACGCAGCGAAACAAGTTCTGAAAGCAAAACAGAAACAGAAGCTGAGGCGAAAGCCGCGGCAAAATCAGAGACAAAGAAATTGTCTGGCGGCGCTGTGCTGCCTCTGACGACGGCGCAGTTCAAGGCATCTGTGATGGATTATGAGGCTAATCCCTCTGAGTGGAAATACCTTGGCGACAAGCCTGCCGTCATAGACTTCTACGCCACATGGTGCGGCCCGTGCCGCAGCATGTCGCCAATCATAGAAGAGGCGGCAAAGCGTTATGCCGGCGACGTGGTGTTCTATAAGGTCGATATCGACGAAGAGACGGAGCTGGCGCAGCTCTTCGGCATACAGAGCATCCCGTTTTTTCTATTTATTCCTGTGCAAGGCACACCCTCGGCACAGACGGGAGCCATCGACGCGAAGGGTTTTGACAAGATGGTCAGGGAGATTTTGAAGCCGTAAAGATTGTAAAAACCGTTATGAACGTTATTATCGTTACTAACGTTCGTATCGTTCGTAACGTTCGTATCGTTCATAACGAAAATGAAAAATATCCTGCACCGCAAGCTCATGTCTTGTGATGCAGGATATTTGCGTTTCTGTTATGCTGCGCCTTCTGTGCTTCTTTTTCTATCATCTTGCTTCTTCTTTGATTCTCATATACGCCACCGGGACGACGAAGGCGTTGAGGAGGGTTGACGAGATGAGGCCGCCGAGGATGACGACAGCCATCGGGCTTTGTATCTCGTTGCCGGGCAGGTCGCCTCCGGCAACCATCGGGATGAGGGCGAGGGCAGATGTGAGGGCGGTCATGATGATGGGGTTGAGACGGTCTGCAGAGCCGCGCCGCACGCTCTCCTCCAAGCCTAAGCCCTGGCGGCACAGGTCGTTGTAGCGCGAGACGAGCAGCATGCCGTTGCGCGTCGCGATGCCGAAGAGCGAGATGAAGCCAATGACAGACGGTATGCTGACCACGCCGCTTGTCGCCCACACCGCCAGGATGCCGCCGATGAGGGCGAGTGGCAGGTTGAGGAGGGTGACGGCAGCCTGCCTGAGGCTGCGGAACTGCCCGTAGAGCAGCATGAAGATGACAATCAGCGAGCAGCACGACATTGCCAAGAGCGTGCGCGACGCCGCCTGTTCGCTCTCAAACTGTCCGCCGTATTCTATGTGATAGCCTTCGGGCAGCACGACTTTCTCTTCCACGCGCCGCTGTATGTCGTTGACGACGCCGCGCAGGTCGCGTCCTGAGACGTTTGCCGAGACAACGACTTTGCGCGAGACATTCTCGCGGTTGACGGTGTTCGGCCCTGCCGCTGACACTATCTCCGCTATGTCGCCCAGCGGAATCTTCTTCTCGTCGGCATCGACTGGCATCATCGCTATCTCTTCTGCCGACAGGCGGTGTGTGTCATCAACCTTCAGCACGAGGTCTGTGGTGCGGTTGCCTTCATACACCTGCGACACTGTCTCGCCTCCCAAGAGCACGCCAACCATCTTTCCGAACTCCGCCATCGTTATGCCGTATTTCGCCAGCATCGTCCGCCGCGGCATGATTTTCAGCTGCGGGCGTTCCACTTGCTGCTCCACGTTGAGGTCGGCGATGCCTTCCACGTCAGCCGTGGCGGCTTTTATCTCGTTGCCGATGGCATACAGGCGGTTGAGGTCAGTGCCGAATATTTTCACGGCTATGCCGGCTCTTGTGCCTGAGAGCATGGCGTCGATGCGGTGCGTGATGGGCGCGCCCACCTCGATGTTCACGCCCGGCAGCGAGGCGAGACGCTTGCGCACGTCGGCGGCGACAGCCTCTTTCGGGCGGTCGAGAAGCTCGAAGGGCGCTTCTATCTCAGAGACATTCACGCCGAGGGCGTGTTCGTCAAGCTCGGCGCGCCCTGTCTTCCGCCCTACGGCTTTTATCTCCGGAATCTCCAAGAGTTTCTTTTCGGCGAGCCGTCCGATGCGGTCTGATTCTTCGAGCGAGATGCCGGGCAGCGTGCTGACGTTGATGGTGAACGACCCTTCGTTGAACGGAGGGAGGAAGCTCCTGCCAGACATGAGGAGCATGACAAGGGCTATGGCGAACGCCGCGGCGGCAGAGAGCATCACCGCGCGCTGATGTCGCAGGGCGACGGAGAGCAAACGGGCGTAGCCGCGGCTTACGGCGGCGGCGACAGGAGAGGTTTTCTCGTCTCTCATATCGTCATTTTCGCCCATTCCATCGGTTTTTTCCGGTGTATTCTTGGTGTATTTTGGCTTGAGGAAGATGCTGCACAAGACGGGTGTCACAGTCAGCGCGACGAGTGTCGAGGCGGCGAGGGCGGTGATGAAGGCTATGCCGAGCGGGCGCAGCATACGCCCTTCCATGCCCGAGAGGAAGAAGAGTGGCATGAAGCTCGCTATGATAATCAGCGTTGAATAGAGCACGGGGAGTCTCACCTCGCGCGACGCCTCATACACCACAGTCTTCACAGCCTGCCGTTCGCCGTCTGGCAGCCGCCTGTTCTCGCGCAGCCGTCGGAAGACGTTCTCCACATCGACGATGGCGTCATCTACGAGCGAGCCGATGGCGATGCACATTCCGCCGAGGCTCATCGTGTTCACTGTCATGCCCATGAAATGCAGGGCGAGGAGGGCGGCGAGGAGCGAGAGTGGTATGGTGACAAGCGAGATGAGGGTGGTGCGCACGTTGAGGAGGAATACGAAGAGCACGACGACGACGAAGAAGCCGCCTTCAACGAGAGCTTGCTTCACGTTGCCTATCGAGCTTTCTATGAACCGCGACTGGCGATAGACCTCTGTAGAGACGTGCACGTCAGCCGGGAGGCGCTGCTTCATCTCCTCCAAGAGGCGGTCGATGTCTTCTGTGAGCAGCAGCGTGCTTGTCGCCGGCTGTTTCGTGACGGTGAGCAGCACGGCGGGCTTGCCGTTGTATGACGCCGAGCCTGTCTTCGGCGAGCGGTTGCCCGCCTTCACCTCTGCTATGTCTTGCAGCCTCACCACCGTTCCGTTGTTGTTGCGCACCGCCGCTTCGCCCATCGCCTCGACATCTGTTGTTGACAGCATACCGCGCAGGATATACTCGTTGCCGTAGGCGTTTGTGATGCCTCCCGTGCGGTTTTGGTTCATTCCATCGACGGCTTCGATGACATCGCTGAGCAAGATGCCGTAGTGGCGCATACGGTCGGGGTTGAGCAGAATCTGGTATTCCATCGTCTCTCCGCCGGCGACAGCCACCTGCGCCACGCCGCCCGTCGCCATCAGTCTGGGGCGTATGTCCCATTGCGCCATGGTGTGCAGGTCGCGCAGCGACGTGGTGTCTGCCGTGAGGCAGATAATCATCATCTCGCCGAGGATAGACGACTGTGGTCCGAGTGTCGGGTTGCCGGCGTCGCGTGGCAGGCTCTCGCGCACCTCGGCGAGCTTCTCAGAGACTGTCTGCCGCGCGCGGTAGATTTCCGTGCCCCAGTCGAACTCCACCCATACGATGGAGAAGCCGGTGGTTGATGACGAGCGGACGCGCCGCACGCCGGCGGCGCCGTTGACGCTTGTCTCGATGGGGAAGGTGACGAGCTGCTCCACCTCTTCGGGCGCCATGCCCTTCGCCTCGGTCATGACGACGACGGTGGGGGCTGTGAGGTCGGGGAAGACATCGACGTCGATGTCGTTGGTCACATATACGCCGCCGAACATCAGCAGCAGCGCACATGCCAGCACGACGAGGCGGTTGCGGAGAGAGTAGCGGATGATTTTGTCTAACATGATGGTTGAGGGTTGTTTTTATGTTGGGAGGGAGGGGGAGCAGCGGGCGGATGCCCGCTGAACGGGGGCAGCTCAGTGTGTGTGGCCCTCGGGCACGGCGGTGACGGCGGCGAGTTTCACCTGCACCGCGCCGTGCGTCACCACAGCCTCGCCGCCTTTCAAGCCGGCTCTTATCTCTGTGCGCACGCCGTCGGTGGCGCCGGGCTTCACCTCGCGTTTCTCAAACACGGTCTCGGCGGTTGTCGCCGCTTTCTTTATATATATATAATGTATGCCCTGCTCTTCGGTGAGCGCGGTGTTGGGGACGGAGAGGACGTTGTGGCGGGGCGAGGAGAGAAGATAGACTTCAACGAACGAGCCGGCGAAGAAACTGCCGATGTTGTCGAACTCGAACGTCACGGGGATATAGAACGTGCCGTCTGCCTTGCTTCTGCCGTAAGAGACGAGTCTGGCGTTGAGGGCGGCGAGGCTGTAGGTCGTGGTGTCTCCGGCGCATCGGAAGTTTGCCGTCGCCACGCTGTTCAGCCTGCTGAACATACGCTCCGGCACCTCTGCCCTGAGCTGCAGCCGCTTCGTCTTCGTGACGACGAGCAGCGGCTCGCCTACGGCGACATACGCGCCTTGCTGCGCTATGCGGCTCTTGATATATCCGCCGGCTGTCGCCGTCACTGCCGTGCCGTTGGCTGAATGTCTGGGCGCGAGGGCGTTGTATGCTATGCGTGCCGTCTCGTAGCGTTCGCGCACGCTCTCGTATTCTGTCTGTGAGATGACGTGCCGCTCGCAGAGCATGGCGGCGCGCTCGTGCTCGTTCTTCGCCGTCTCGTATGCTATGCGCGCTTTCTCTACGGGGTCGCCGTCTTGCAGCTGGCGTGCCGAGATGGTGGCTATGGTCTGTCCGGCACTGACGGCGGCGCCTTCGTTCGCCACTCCCGCGGCGTAGGTGACTATGCCGTCGGCGGTCGCTGCGATGGTGTGCTCGCCGTCGGGTGTCGCCTGCAGCTGTCCGCCCACGCGCATCACGTCGCGGAAGTCAGAAGGGCGGACGGTCTCGGTCGTTATGCCGCCGTCGCGCACCTGTGCGGGTGTCATGACAATCTCGCCGTAGCGGTGTGTGTCGCCGTGCGCATCGCCGTGCGTGTCATGGTTGCCGTGCGCATCATGGCTGCCGGTGTGGATAGTGCAGGCGGCGAGTGCAAAGAGCAGTGTCGCAAAGAGGAGGGGATTTTTCTGCATTGTCTGTATATATATATATTAAG
>CALZMB010000054.1 GCA_945788485.1 uncultured bacterium
TTGATGGCCTCATCCACATCTCTGACCTCTCTTGGACAAAGAAGGTTAAGCATCCATCAGAGTTCACTCAGGTAGGCGCAGAAATCGAAGTTGTAGTTCTTGAGATAGACAAGAAGAACCGTCGTCTCTCTCTCGGTCACAAGCAGCTTGAGGACAACCCATGGGATACATACGAGACTCTCTACACTCCAGGCACTGTACACACAGGCAAGATCACTGAGATGATGGACAAAGGCGCTGTCATCACTCTGAACGAAGGTGGTGAGGGCTTCGCTACTCCTAAGCACCTCCAGAAGCAGGACGGCACACAGGCTCAGGTCGGTGAGGAACTCGACTTCAAGGTTATTGAGTTCGTGAAAGAGACAAAGCGCATCATCCTCAGCCACTCTCGTACATTCGAGGAGAGCACAGAGGAACCAAAGAAGCGCGCTCCACGTCCATCACGCCAGAAGAAAGAAGAGACAGCTGTCATCCAGAATGTCGCTGCTTCTACTACTCTCGGCGACCTCGACGCTCTCGCACAGCTCAAGGCTCAGATGGAGAAAGGCGAATAATCTGTATTCGACCACTTAAGCACATTTACATAACCCGTCTGCATCATCTGGATGCAGACGGGCTTCTTTTTTATTATCTGCCATGTCTCGCCTTGCCAAATGCAGGGTGATAATAAAAATGTTGCAGAATGTAGAGCTATAGAAAAAAGCCGGAGACGGCTGCCGCTTGTCATGCTGGCAGCCGTCTCCGGTTTATATCTACGAGTTTGTTATGCGTGATATCTCAGCCTTACATTGTTCCATCAGCCACTTCGGAGTGCTTGTGGCGCCGCAGATGCCGACACTGTGAATGTCTTTCAGCCATTCGGGCTGTATCTCGTCGGGACATTCAAGATGATGGCAGTTGTTGTTCACCTTGCGACATTCGTTCAGCAGCACTTTTCCGTTGCTCGATTTCCTTCCTGAGACAAATAAGATGAGGTCGTGTTTCTTAGCGAAAGCCCGTATGTTGTCCATACGGTTGGCAACCTGTCTGCATATCGTGTCAAAGCTTCTGAATACATGTCCGGGCTTTATGTGATTTGTCAGGAATTCTACGATACGCCTGTATTCGTCGAGCGACTTTGTCGTCTGCGAGTAGAGATAAGTGTCGCAGTTGAAGTTGATGCTGGCAGAGAGCAGTTCTTCATAGTGTTCGATGACGATGGCATTGCCGTCGGTCTGTCCTACAAGTCCCATCACTTCGGCGTGTCCGTTCTTTCCGAAAATGATGATTTGCGCATCTGGGGCTTCAAGATATTGTTTTCTTATCCTCCGTTGCAGCGCGAGGACGACGGGACATGTGGCATCAATTATCTCCACATTGTTCTGCTTGGCGATGCTGTATGTTGCAGGCGGTTCGCCATGTGCCCTGAGCAGCATCCTTGTGTTGTGGAGGTTTGACAGTTCGTCATGTCCGATGGTTATCAGTCCACGCTCTTTCAGCCTGTCACATTCTATTCCGTTGTGCACGATGTCGCCGAGGCAGTAAAGTTTATTTCCGTCGGCGAGTTTCTCTTCAGCCTTTTGTATGGCAGTCGTCACACCGAAGCAGAAGCCGCTGCCGGCATCTATTTCTATTGTCATAATGAAAAGAGCAGCCGAGTGGGCTCTGTCTGAAAATGAGGATTAATTTTTAAAGGTGGGTTCTATTAATTCGCTTTGTCAGATTTTCGATTTATCTCTGAGTGCAGAGTGTCAGTTTTTGAGGGTTTCTGTCCCCCGGGAAACGTTTCTGTCCCCCGGGAAACGGGGGAACCGAAGGGGGTGTAAAGACCATTGAGGAACCGAAGGGGGTGTAAAGACCATTGACCGATGCGGGCATCGTGACCGATAAAACTGACAGTATGCGCCAGAGAGAAACGAAAAGATGACAAAACGAAACCCATAATTTCAAAATACTTTTTCGGTGGGTGACTCGTCCTACGGACCCAATGACCGAAGGGAGTTAATTAATAGAACCCACCTAAAATGTGTCGCAACCTGTTTGTTGTGTCAAAACGAGAGAGTCTGCTCTTGCTTATTGCTTTGAGAAGTCTCTTTCAGCCATTGATAGTAGGAATTGAGCAGTTCTTGCGCTGCGGCGAATGATGTCTTCTTGTTGTTGAGGACATCCAGTTCAGCTTCACCTTTCAGGTTCTTAATCTTAGGGTTCTGATAGAATGAGCGCCTGAGGTGTTCGTCAATAGTCTCATACATCCAGTATCTTGCCTGTTGCGCTCTTCTGTGCTCGAAATATCCGTTGTCTTTCACGAATTTGACATAATCGAATATCATGTCCCAGACTTCTTTCACTCCGTAGCCGTAGAATCCGCTGTAGCATAGCACCTGCGGTTGCCATCCGCTTTCAGACGGGGGGAAGAAATGCAGTGCGTTCTTGAACGCCGCAGCCGTTGACTTGCATCGTTCTACGTTGTCACCGTCGCATTTGTTTATGACGATGCCGTCCGCCATTTCCATTATTCCGCGTTTTATTCCTTGCAGCTCGTCTCCAGTACCTGTGACTTGCAGCAGCAGGAAGAAGTCCACCATCGAGTGGCATGCTGTTTCGCTTTGTCCCACGCCGACTGTCTCAATGAATATTGTGTTGAATCCCGCCGCTTCGCAAAGGACAATAGCTTCTCTTGTCTTTCGTGCCACGCCTCCGAGCGAGCCTGCCGTTGGAGAGGGGCGTATGAAGGCATCTTCTCTCTGTGAGAGTTTCTCCATACGAGTCTTGTCTCCCAGAATCGAGCCTTTTGACCGTTCAGAAGAAGGGTCGATGGCGAGGACGGCGAGTTTTCCGCCTTTTGTATCGAGGACATGGCATCCGAAGACATCTATTGATGTTGATTTCCCGGCTCCAGGAACTCCGCTTATGCCTATTCGTACAGACTTTCCGCTGTATGGCAGGCATCGTTCAATGACAGCCTGCGCTTTCGCCTGATGTTCTGGAGCTTGGCTTTCAATGAGCGTGACAGCTTGCGACAGCATAGTGATGTTGCCTTGCAGTATGCCATCTACGAGTTCGTCAACCGTATGTTCGCTCCTGCGGAATCTTCCGCGTTTGAGGTATGGATTGACAGACGCGGGCTGCGCCACTCCGGCGTTGACTTGCAGTCCTTTATATTCTTGTGAGTTCTCTGGGTGTTCCATAATATTATTTTTGGTTGTTTTCTTGTTGACACTTGTATTGTCAGACAAGTTGTCATAGCACTTCGATGATTATCTTCGGCTGTTTCGGGTCGTTTGTAATCATCAGTATTCTTGGTCGTTGCTTTATCTGTTGCAGTTCGATGTCGTTGACTTGAATCTTCAGTTTTGTCGTTTCTAACGGTTCAAGTTTTGTTTTTCCCAACGCCACGCTCATTCCTGCCGTGAACATCTGCAATGCGGATATTTCGAGAGTTGATTTTCCCATGTTCTGCAGCATGATTTCTCCTTTTAGTTTCTCTGGCTTTCCAGTCATGTTCTTCCTGTCGATGGAAGTGCTTGAAAGCTGTATATTCGGAGCGGTGAGCGCATCATCTTGCAGCGTCTGTCTTGAAGGCAGGATGACGGCGGAAACCGGGATTTCCTTGTCATTCGATATTTTGTCTCCCGGGAATTTTCCGAGATAGAGGTTAGTCTGTGTCAGTCCGAAGTCTCTTATTTTAGATGATAGCAGAATGAGTCTTATTTCTCCGCCTTGTTCCGGGGCGAGCCTTGTGGGCGACACTTCTGCAATCATATAGTCCGGCAGGTGCATGACGACCGGTTCAGCCGTTGCGCCGGAAGTGTTGAGAATGTGTATTGTCTGCATAGGCATAGAGCCTTGGTTGACATCGTCGAATTCTATTTCAGCTTTGTCAGCTCTGATTTGTCCGAGCTGATAAGGGTATGTACCGCTGTAGTCTTTGATATGTGTGACGACAACGCCTTTCAAAGTGAGTTCGAGTGGCTTTTTCTGTCCTTCTACATACACCCAGATGTCTTTCTGGAAGTGTCCGAGTTGTTTTGCGTCGAAGACGACTTTTATTGTCGCTTCTTTTCCTCCTGCAATGTCTTTATGGTCTGCCGATGCTATGGTGCATCCGCATGATGTCTTTATTTCTGTTATTTCAAGATGTCTTGACGATTTGTTCTTTACGACAAAATCTGTAGTGACGGGATTACGGAACAGCACTTGTCCACAATCGTACAAAGGAGTTTGTGTCACAAGTTTCTGTGCTTGCGACGTTGTCATTATGCATAGTAGGCAGATGATTGTGGTGATGTGTTGTCTTGACATAAAAGTGTTTCCGGTGATTTGTGTTATGTTTATGAGTTGAGTGACAGTTGCTTTGCGAGTTTGAACGGTTGACAAGTTGACATTGATGAGGTTGTATCAGATGAAAGAATCACAGCCCCGTTCTGTCAACTTGTCAACTATCTTGTTATCAGTTTCTTACGATATACTGGCTGCTGATGCTCTGGTTGTTGAGCACTCGGCGTATTGTCTCAGCGAACATGTCTGCAACAGAGAGTTGCTTGACTTTGGCACATCTGTGAGAGTATGGTATTGAATCTGTGAATACGATTTCTTCGAGTGCGGAATCCTGTACTCTTTCAGACGCGGGTCCCGACATGACGCAGTGGCTTGCGCTTGCTCGGACGCTTTTTGCGCCGGCTTCTTTCATTATGTTCGCCGCTGTTGTTATCGTTCCTGCCGTGTCAACCATGTCGTCCACTATAACCACGTCTTTGCCTTTCACCTCTCCGATGATCTGCATTGATTCTATGACATTGGCTCTTGCGCGTGTCTTGTTGCAAAGCACGAGCGGGCAGTCGAGATATTTTGCGTATGTCTTCGCACGTTTAGCACCGCCGACGTCAGGTGATGCGATGACGAGATTCTCGAGTTGCAATGACTTGAGGTATGGCAGCAGCACTCCTGATCCGTAGAGGTGGTCAACCGGGACGTCGAAGAATCCCTGTATCTGGTCAGCGTGCAGGTCCATGGTGATGAGTCGGTCTATTCCTGCGACGCTGAGCAGGTCAGCCACGAGTTTCGCTCCGATAGATACGCGCGGTTTGTCTTTCCTGTCCTGTCTTGCCCATCCGAAATACGGGATGACAGCGATGATGCTTTTCGCCGAAGCGCGTTTAGCTGCATCAATCATCAGCAGCAGTTCCATGAGGTTGTCGGAATTCGGGAATGTGCTCTGAATGAGGAAGACATGCTTACCTCTGATGGATTCTTCATAGCTGACGGAAAACTCTCCGTCAGAGAATCGTGTAAGAACCATGTTGCCCAACGGACAACCTAAGCTAAGGCATATTTTCTCGGCAAGGTATTTTGTCGCTGTGCCTGAAAATACTACAAAATCTTTTGAATCAGTCATTGCTGTTCTATTGAAAATGAATATGTTTGAAGTTTTTGATGTTTACAGTTCAGTTGTTTCGCGCATAGTGTTTTTTTTCCATGTCATTTGACGAGTCTCCTCAGACGTTGGAAGTGTGTGATGAGTTCTTTGTAGTCGTTCTGGCTTTGTATGTTGAATCTGTTCCAGATGTCTCCGCAGAAGACTACTCCTCCAAATCCTTCGTCGTGTGCCCATCTGATGCTGTCAGCGTTCATTCCGCCGAGAGCATACACGTTTTTGTCTATCAGTCCGTTTCTTGCAGCCTCGTGTATTTCAACTGTCGTGAAAGATGCTTTTTCGTTTGGGAGATGCAGGCTGTCGAATACGTTGTGCAGGAAGACATATCTGCTTTGTCGTTTCAGTTCTTTCAGCATCGAAATGTCGTTGCAGCTTCTGCTCACTTTTCCTCTGTATCCTTGGGGCATTTCTTGCGACGGGAAGTCGAGATGTATTCCTCCCAAGTCGAACTCCTGTTTCATGTAGTAGTGTTCGTGAATGACTATCTTGCTGTGATAGTCTTCAGGTATGAGTGTCAGGAGTCGTTCGAAGTATAGAGGTTCTGAGCCTGGTTTGTAGAGGTGCAGAATGTCCAGTCCTTCGTCGAAGAGTGTAGTGATTATTTTGTCTTCTTCAACAAAGAATTGTGCTTGGGTTATGATGGCAAGTTTCATCTATATTCTGATTTTGTTGCAAAATTATTAAAAAAAGCCCATATTAGCAAACTCTTCAGTGCTAAAAAGTGATAATACGTCTTTTTCCTGCCTTATGCCAAGTGCAGATGGATTTTCTTAGTCCTTTATTCTGTTAGTCGGAGTGTTGCGTTTTGTATGCTGTCCAGTCCATTTTCATTGGCGTTCGTCAGTTTTTGCGTTTGTTTTTCTGCTGCCTTGCGTTATGTTGTCTCTGTCTCGTGAAGTTGTTTTGCGTACCTTTATATAGTGCTTTTATGAGGTCATGGCGGTTCATTCTGTTGAGGCATCTGATGATGTTCTGCTGTTCTTCGGGTTTATACCAGAAGAAGAACTGGCGTTGTTCAATTTTCTCTTTCGGGTTCTTCGCGGCGAAGACAGGTTCGAGTGTGTACGGGTTGTAGCCTGTGTACCACATTTCAGTCGCTACGGTCATTGGTGTCGGCGTGAAGTCCTGCACCTGTTCGAGGTGGAAGTCCATGTCTTTCGTTATGGCTGCAAGTTCTGCCATGTCTTCAGCGTGGCATCCCGGGTGGCTGCTTATGAAATAAGGTATGATTTGCTGTTTCAGTCCTTCTTCCCTGCATATTCTGTTGAATATTGCTTTGAACTCCCTGAAGAGGTTGAACGGCGGTTTCCTCATGAGTTTCAGCACGTTGTCCGATGTATGTTCTGGCGCTACTTTCAGTCTTCCGCTGACGTGTCTTGTAATGAGTTCGCGTGTGTATTTCTCCGCGGCGTCGTTAGCCTTGCTGTCTTCAGACCTGTGCAGCAGGAGGTCGTATCTCACTCCTGAGCCGATGAAACTCTTCTTTATTCCGGGCAGCGCATCGACATCGCGGTAGAGTTCGATGAGTTTTGTATGGTCAGCGTTGAGGTTCTGGCATATTTTCGGGAAGATGCACGAGGGGCGTTTGCATTTCTCGCATTTCGCCATGTCTTTTCCCTTCATGCCGTACATGTTGGCGGAGGGTCCTCCGAGGTCGCTGAGATAGCCTTTGAAGTCGTGCATCTGCATCACTTTCTTCACCTCCTCGATGATGTTTTCTTTCGAGCGGCATGTGATGAATTTGCCTTGGTGTGCCGAAATTGTGCAGAAGGCGCATCCTCCGAAGCATCCGCGGTGTATGTTTACCGAGTGTTTTATCATCTCGTATGCCGGAATGCGTTTGTCTTTGTATTTGGGGTGTGGCAGGCGCGTGAACGGCAGGCTGTGTGTCCTGTCGAGCTCTTCTGTCGTCATTGTGGGGTATGGCGGGTTGACGATGGTCCACCATTCACCGGTCTTCTGCAGTATTCGTTGCGCATGAATCCGGTTTGACTCCTCTTCGATGTGTCTGAAGTTCTCAGCCTGCGCCTTCTTGTCCGATAGGCATTCTTCGTGCGAGTGGAGTATTATGTCGTCGTCTTTTATCCCTCCGGGTATGTCTTTCTCCTTTCTTATGATGACAGTCTGTGGCAGCGTGTCTATTTCGGCCATTGTTTTTCCGGCATCGAGCAGGCGTGTCAGTTCTGTCGTGACTTTTTCTCCCATGCCGTATGTTATCATGTCAGCGCCTGCGTCGTAGAGTATGCATTTCCTCAGTCCGTCTTTCCAGTAGTCGTAGTGTGTGACCCGTCTGAGCGAAGCCTCTATTCCTCCGAGTATGACGGGCACGTCAGGATACAGTTCTTTCAGAATCTGTGTATAAACGATGGTGGGGTATTCCGGTCTGCAGTCGTGCCTTCCGTTGGGCGAGTATGCGTCTTCCGCCCTCAGTCGTTTGTTTGCGGTGTATTTGTTCACCATCGAGTCCATGCATCCCGGTGCGACGGCGAAGAACAGCCTTGGTTTTCCGAGTTTCTTGAAGTCTCGGTAGTCTCCGTGCCAGTCGGGTTGCGGCACTATAGCCACACGGTAGCCTTCTGCTTCGAGTGTTCTTCCTATGACTGCAGCGCCGAACGACGGGTGGTCAACGTATGCGTCGGCAGAGAAGATGATGACATCGATGTAGTCCCATCCTCTGAGTTCTGTTTCTTTTTTTGTTGTCGGAAGGAAATCAGTCAGTAGCGGCATTGTCTTGTGCGTGTTCAGTGATGTGTTTGTTGTAGAGAACGATGAGGTTGTGCAGCCCCATGGCTTTCATGTTCTGATGGTAGATGACGTCGAAGCATAGTGCGAGCAGGTCTTTGTCGTTGCCTGCGCTGTTTTCGAGCATGCTTCTGATGTTCATGCGCAGTTTCTCGAGCACGTTTTCGTCGATGATGCCGTTGCTGTCGATAAGGTTTCTGAAGAGCTGGTATTTCGCTATGGTGTCGAGATGCCCTTCAGTTATTTCTATTGTCCTTGTCCCGGATTCGTTTGTTGTGATTTGCATATTCTGGATTGTTTTGTTATGATTTCCGCCTTTTGTTTTCCCGGTTTTATGTCAGTTTTCTTTTCCGAGCAGCATTTCCGTTATTCTTCTCATGACAAAGAGCCTGTCGTCTCTCTGCTTGATACATTCGAATGGGAAGCCGAGGGCGAAGACGGCGTTGCCGTTGTCTTTGCACAGCGCGGCAGCCGACGCGCCGGAGGCGTAAGCGACGAGCGGAGCTGCGCGTTGCGGCGAGAGAGAATCGGCGGGGGCGATGATGTCAGATGCCACCGAGGCATAGTGTTCTTCGTTGACGTGCCGATATACTGTCATCTGCCTGCCGAAAGCCGTCACCGAATCGGTCTTCTCGTTAGGGAGGAGGGCTATGGAGTCGCGGTCGCATCCTATCAGTTCGATGTGCAGGTTGTCTCTCAGCCATGCGCGTTCGTCGTCTTCCTGCATGTCAGATGCTATGTACGAGCCGCTGACCATCATCGGGCATTTCCTTGCCTTGCATTGCTCAATCTTCTGTCTCATCATCGGCGTGAATGTCTTGTATGGCAGCAGCGAGTGTCCGTCGTCTTTCTCGTTGCCGAAGATGATGTCCGTGAGCGCGATGTCTCGTGGCGCCTGCTCGTCGGCGAAAGCGTCAGCAGAGGTGCTGATGATGTTGTATGCCCCGCATTGGCTTATCGCTTCGGCGTGTGTGAATGCGTAGTTGAAATCGTTTCCGGCGGTGTATCGCCCTTCGAGTTCTGTTGCCGAATGTCCGAGGCCGTTATATTTCCCTGCCTTTGATTTCTCGAAGACGGTCTGGCTTCCCACCCATGCTGTTGTCCTGCCGTACGACAGCCCGATGTCTTCGTTTATGTCGAAGCCGCACAATGTGTCGTTCTCCACAACGGCGGGCGATGACAGCCGGTTGAAGGCATTCACGAGGAGCACTGTTTTCTTCGCCTCGGGGTTGTAGTATGCGACGAGTTCTTCGGTGGGGAAGCTCTCTCCGCCGTCGTTGACGGCAGTCACTCTGAATCTGTAGATTTTGTTCGCCTGTATGGCGAAAGAGTATTTTCTCGCCACGACGTTCTTTCCGTTGTCATATCCCGTGTCCCCTATTCTTGTGTATATGTTATAAGATGTAGGGTCGGCGGTCTTCTCTGTCGAGTCATTCTGCGCCTCCCATGTCAGTGTGACGACGTTGCGCTGCATGTTCACCTGCAGCTTCTTTGGCGGCAGTGGCTGTACGACGGCTTTCTTCCCGCTGTTTCTGGCGATGTTCTTCAGTATCGACTTGTATATCGCGCGTGCCATGACGAATTTGAAATACGGGTCGTGGCCGTATCGCATATCGGTGAAATTCTCGTGCGAGAGCATCTCTATGATGCTGCTTGCCTGCGCTGGCAGGCGTGTCTCGCTGTAGTTTCTGTCTCTCACCTCTCGCGCTTCCCATCGTCCGAAATGTTTCTTCATCTCGCGTGTGATGTCGTAGAGGAAGTCGCAGGCGAGGCCGTAGGATTTAGAGCGTGATTCGCCCGACGCCAGTTTCTTGTCGTTGAAATTGCTTGTGCATATCGTCAGCGAGCCTATGACAGACTTGAAATCCTTCGCCCATCCTGCGTCGCTGTGTATTCCGACCTGCATCTCTATCGGCACTTTCCCTGTCGCCGTCTTTCCGTTCATGACGTTTATCTTCTGCAGCGGCACTCTCGCCACGCTGTCTGCAATGGCTTTCGCCACGCTGTCGGCGTTTGCGAGTGTCATGCTGTCACATTCCGTTGCGTGTATGCTGTCGAGGTATGCTTTCGCCGCCGCCTCAGCGAGTGTTATGGTGTCTGTCTGCGCAACGTCCGCGTCGGCTTTGCTGTCGGGGTTTGTGCGTGAACCGTATGAGAGCCAGTTTGATGTCAGCGAGCGCACGTTGATGTCGTCGCCGTAGTCGTCATATCCGCCTTTCGAGCATATGGCGGCTCTCGGCGCGCCGGCATACTGCGCCCAGTATCTGGCGCACTCCATCGAGCGTGGCATGCCGCTTATCTTCCCCTCGCGGCTGTGGTTTCCCATGCCGCCTCCGAACTTCACGGCGTCTGTAGTGACGAAGCCTTTCCTGCTGCTGCGGTTTGTCAGCATGACATAGTTGCTGAACGTGCTGTAGGCGTCAAACTCGAATGTGCCGAGATACACCCATGTCCCGGAGCCCATCTGCTGGTTGACATGGAACTTCGTAGCCTTCCCCTGGTGTACGACGGTATATTCCGCGTCGTCCACCGAGCCGGGCACTGTCTGGTAGCTGACATACACGGCATATCTGCCGCTCTCAGCGATGTTCGGCTTGTAGTAGGCCTTCGACACGTCAGCGTCGAGTGTCGTGGGCACTATGCGTGCCGTGCCTTGGGCAAAGGGGCGGTCGCCGTCCTTGTATGCAGCTGTCTGCGGCGCGAAGCCGGGCCGCGGCGCGG
>CALZMB010000055.1 GCA_945788485.1 uncultured bacterium
TTAGAGATGTAGAGTTCACCGTCCTCAGCCTTACGGTCATTTTTTGTTTCCCAGTTTGCAACAGCAGAGCGGAGGAGTTTTTCCACGTCGGCAGCAGCCTGCTTCTTAGAGAATCTAAGCACGCCGAGCGCGCGATTCACTTCCATGCCACGTACCATATCGATGACATATCTCATCTTGCGTGGAGAAGAAGGGACGCCGTTAAGCTTTGCAAAGTATTGTGTTTTGAGGGCTTGCTTTCTTTCAACAGCCGCATTATGTTTTCTTGCTCCCATTATTTCTTTATGGTTTTGAATGTGTTACACCTGTTTACTTGCGGTTGCCGGCATGTCCGCCGAAACGACGTGTAGGAGCGAACTCACCGAGTTTGTGACCTACCATATTTTCAGTGATGTAAACAGGGATAAATTTGTTACCGTTATGAACTGCCACTGTGTGTCCCACGAAGTCAGGTGAGATCATAGAGGCTCTAGCCCATGTCTTAACGACATTCTTTTTGCCACTCTCGTTCATTGCAAGAATTTTCTTTTCGAGAGAGACATTGATATATGGACCTTTTTTTAATGAACGACTCATAATTTACTCAGTTTGCTGAATTATTACTTCTTATTAGCTCTTTCTATGATATACTTATTAGAAAGCTTCTTAGGTGCTCGTGTCTTGAGGCCCTTAGCGTAGAGACCCTTGCGTGAGCGTGGGTGTCCACCGCTTTGACGTCCTTCACCGCCACCCATTGGGTGATCAACAGGGTTCATTACGACACCGCGGTTGTGAGGACGACGTCCGAGCCAGCGTGAGCGTCCGGCCTTACCAGACTGTTCGAGTGCGTGGTCTGAGTTGCCGACGGCACCTACAGTGGCCTTACATGCGCTCAACACCTGACGTGTTTCACCAGAAGGAAGTTTAATAACACAGTAGCGACCTTCGCGAGAGGTCAACTGAGCAAAGTTACCAGCCGAGCGGACGAGGAGAGCGCCTTGTCCAGGACGAAGCTCGATGTTGTGAATCACCGTACCAACGGGGATGTTAGCGAGCGGGAGGGCGTTGCCGACCTCAGGAGCTGCGTCCGGTCCGGACAAGATTGTCGCGCCGACTTTCAGTCCATTAGGAGCAATAATGTAACGTTTTTCACCATCAGCGTAGAAAAGGAGGGCGATGCGAGCAGAGCGGTTTGGATCATACTCGATAGTCTTCACTACAGCTGGAACACCATCTTTCTCTCGTTTAAAGTCGATGAGACGATATTTCCGTTTGTGTCCGCCGCCGATGTAGCGTACGGTCATCTTACCGGTGTTGTTGCGTCCACCTGTGCTACGCTTACCGTAAACGAGAGACTTCTCTGGCACGGATGCAGTAATATCCTCGAACGTGCCAATAACTTTGTGTCTTTGACCAGGAGTAACTGGTTTTAATTTACGTACTGCCATTTCTTATTTAAATATTGCTGTAAAAATCAATAGTCTCGCCCTCTTTAAGAGTAACGATAGCTTTCTTGTATGCGTTCTTCTGTCCTCTGATGAGACCTGCGCGGGTATAGCGGCTTGAGCGCTTTCCGGCATAACGCATAGTGTTAACATCTTCAACCGTGACGTTATAGAGTTTCTCTATCTCTTTTTTTATTTCGATTTTGTTAGCCTCCGGGCGAACAATAAATCCGTAACGGTTTGACTTTTTCTCTGTTATCTGGTTCATCTTTTCGGTGACCAGAGGTTTCACGATAAATGCCATATCTATTGTCTCCTTTAGGTTACTTGTTCAATACTGAGTCAATTACAGAAAGAGAGTTTTCTGTCACGACCATTACATCTGCGTTGAGTATGCCGTAAGCGTGGATGTTAGCAGCGGCCTGTACATTCATGCTCTTCACGTTGCGTGCAGACAGGTAGATTGTCTTGTTCTCTGCAGGCAGCACGAAGAGGATTTTCTTTCCGTCCACCTTGAGGTTCTTTGCAATGTTCAGCATCTCCTTTGTCTTTGGAGCTTCGAGGTTGAAGTCCTCAACGACAACGATAGCATTTTCCTGAGCCTTATAAGCGAGTGCGCTCTTGCGTGCAAGAATCTTTGTCTTGAGGTTGAGCTTTGTGCGGTAGTCGCGTGGACGAGGTCCGAAAGCGCGTGCGCCGCCAACGAGCACAGGAGAGTTGATGTCACCTCTACGTGCGCCGCCTCCGCCTTTCTGGCGGCCGAGTTTGCGTGTAGAGCCGCTGTGTTCTGAACGTTCCTTAGCCTTTGCTGTACCCTGACGCTGATTGCCGAGATACTGTTTCACATCAAGATAGAGGACATGATCGTTAGGCTCAATTCCGAAGACAGATTCGTTTAACGTAACCTTTCTTCCGGTCTCCTGACCATTAATATTTAATACGTTAACTTCCATTATTTCTGAATTAAGACTGTTGAACCATTATAACCAGCAACTGACCCTTTCACGATGATGAGGTTCTGCTCTGGAATTACCTTTAACACTTTAAGATTCTGTGTTGTCACACGCTCATTACCCATGTGACCACCCATTCTCATACCTTTGAAGACTTTCGCTGGATAAGAACAAGCGCCGATTGAACCCGGTTTACGCAGACGGTCATCCTGACCATGTGTAGCCTGTCCTACACCGCCGAAGCCGTGACGCTTCACGACGCCCTGAAAACCTTTACCCTTCGATGTACCAACTACATCGACGAAGTTTACATCGTTAAAGAGCTCAACAGTGATTGTATCACCGAGATTGTACTCCTCGTCAAACTTGAACTCGGCCAAGTGCTTCTTAGGTGTTGTACCCGCCTTCTTGAAGATTCCAGCCATAGGCTTGTTTGTGCGAGATTCTTTTTTCTCCGCAAAACCGAGCTGAAGGGCGCTGTAGCCGTCATTCTCTACGGTCTTCACTTGAGTAACAACACAAGGACCAGCTTCGATGACAGTGCACGGTACATTCTTACCGTCGGCACTGAAAACGGATGTCATTCCGATTTTTCTTCCAATTAATCCTGGCATTTCAATTTAATATTAATAATGTTTTATATTTGGTTCTGAGAGAAAAGTGTTCATTCCAGCTGCCTTTCAGACATATATACACACAAAAACAGGACCGACCTCAGGATTACCTAAAGCGTTCTGTTTCAGCGTGTTGATAGCATTCAGCCAGCGCAATCACACCTTTTCGATTGCAAAATTACAAAATTTTCTTCGTTTCTGCAAGTTTTTTCAACTGTTTTTTTTAGTTGCAGACGAAATTTTTCACCACACCACACTCAACATCGCATACATTATTGACAACAGAGAGAGAATGAGGAAGAGATGTAAAACGACTTGTTTTTCTCGTTAATAACGATTTTTAATACAAAGAAATTGCTCAGACGGAATATTATGCTTATCTTCGCACAGAAATACAAGAGAAACGGTTTCACCGCCTGAAAGCGTCGATACAAAAACCGCCTCTCTATTTTAACAAAACAGAAAACCAACGCAAGAAAAACCAATGGACAACAACAAGAACAACCCCAACGGACAGCAGATGCAGTTAGAAATAAAGCCAGAAGTGGCATTAGGCAACTACTCCAACTTCGCTGTAATAAGTCACTCAAGTTCCGAATTCACTATCGACTTTGCTACCATACTCCCTGGAATGCCTAAAGCAAACGTCGGGACAAGGGTCGTCATGGCACCCGAGCATGTAGTAAGACTGCTCCACGCGCTACAGGACAATGTCTCAAGATACGAAAGCCAGTTCGGCAAGATCAACATCCCGGGCATTCACAACAAGACCATAGCCCCGTTCAAGACAGGCGGCAACGGCGAGGCTTGAAGACGAGTTGACATTTACTGAATTGACAAGTTGACGAGTTAATAGTCCGTATAACTAAAAGAAAAGGCGAAGCATCATTATGCTAACAACACAACAACCATTAACTCGTCAACTCATCTATATATAATATATGTTCGCGTACATATAAATATATAGACAAACGGTACGGCCTGCACAACAGGACACGCACACTGTCATGTTCATCACCGCCATCACCCACGGCCCAATCATCCTGCAGCACATCCAACACGACTTCTTGATGGCAACTGACAACAACACCTGCCATCAGACGCAAGAGAAGCACATACAACACTGTAAACCTTACACCAAAACGACTGTAGCAACACCGAAAAACACTATAGGCATAAAGAAAAACATTAATATTTAGTTATATTTTGTTAATTATAGTTGTTGAAATTTATCGAAGAAGTATATAATTAGGTGGATAGAAAAAAAAGTATTACCTTTGCAACTCGAAACAGCCCAACATGGACTGTGCTTAATTGTGTATATAAATAACTAAATATATAAAAATCAAAAAATTACAATTATGCCTACAATTCAACAATTAGTAAGAAAAGGCAGAAAGGTACTTGTTGACAAGAGCAAGTCACCAGCTCTGGACTCATGTCCACAGCGTCGCGGTGTCTGTGTTCGTGTCTATACTACAACACCTAAGAAGCCTAATTCGGCAATGCGTAAAGTTGCCCGTGTACGTCTGACAAACCAGAAGGAAGTGAACTCCTACATCCCAGGAGAGGGACACAACTTGCAGGAACACTCAATCGTGTTGGTTCGCGGTGGTCGTGTAAAGGACCTTCCAGGTGTACGTTATCACATCGTACGTGGCACACTTGATACAGCCGGTGTAGCAAACCGCACACAGCGCCGTTCAAAATATGGCGCTAAACGTCCAAAGGTTAAGAAGTAATCGCCATTACTGATATAACACAGGACATCAAAACAAACAAAACAAACAAAAACAAACGTTTTGCTGGTGACTTTAAGAAAGAAGGTTGAGTAAATGTCCGGGAGCGGACGTTGAAGAACAAGACTGACAGCCCCAAGCAAGATTATCAAAACAAAACAATGAGAAAAGCAAAACCAAAGAAGCGTCTGATTCTTCCAGATCCAGTATTCAATGACAAGAAAGTGTCAAAGTTCGTAAACCACCTCATGTACGATGGCAAGAAAAACATCTCTTACGAGATTTTCTACAACGCACTGAAGACCGTAGGTGAGAAGATGCAGAACGAAGAGAAGTCTGCACTGGAGATTTGGAAGCAGGCCCTTGACAACATCACTCCGCACGTTGAGGTAAAGAGCCGCCGTATCGGTGGCGCCACATTCCAGGTGCCGACAGAGATTCGTCCAGACCGTCGCGAGTCTGTCTCTATGAAGAACATGATTCTCTTCGCGCGCAAGCGTGGCGGAAAGGGCATGTCTGAGAAACTCGCAGCAGAGATTATGGACGCATACAACAATCAAGGTGGCGCATTCAAGCGCAAGGAAGACATGCACCGTATGGCAGAGGCTAACCGTGCATTCGCACATTTCCGTTTCTAATAACAAAGGAGGATAAAAGAAATGGCAAAACACGATTTGCATTTTACACGTAATATCGGTATCATGGCTCACATCGATGCCGGTAAGACAACAACATCTGAGCGTATTCTCTTCTATACTGGCAAGACCCACAAGATTGGCGAGACCCACGACGGCAGCGCGACAATGGACTGGATGGCTCAGGAGCAGGAGCGCGGTATCACCATTACATCCGCTGCCACCACATGTTTCTGGAACTACCTTGGCCATCAGTACAAGATCAACCTGATCGACACTCCGGGACACGTTGACTTTACAGCAGAGGTTGAGCGTTCGCTCCGTGTTCTTGACGGTGCTGTCGCAACATACTGTGCAGTAGGTGGTGTAGAGCCACAGTCTGAGACTGTATGGCGTCAGGCTGACAAATACAATGTGCCGCGTATCGGTTATGTGAACAAGATGGACCGTTCAGGCGCTAACTACTACGATGTTGTTCGTCAGATGAAAGAGGTTCTCGGTGCAAACCCTGTCTCCCTTTGTTGTCCTATCGGTGCAGAGGAGACATTCAAGGGTCTTGTTGACCTCGTGAAGATGAAGGCTATCTTCTGGCACGACGAGACAATGGGCGCTGACTACGATGTCGAGGATATCCCGGCAGACATGGTTGACGAGTGCAACGAGTGGCGCGACAAGCTTCTCGAGTCAGCTGCCGAGTTCGACGAGGCTCTTATGGAGAAATACTTCGACGACCCGACAACAATCACTGAGGAAGAAATCATCGCTGCCATCCGCAAGGGCACGCTCGCGCTGAAGTGCGTACCTATGCTCTGCGGCTCATCATTTAAGAACAAGGGTGTTCAGACAATGCTCGACTATGTATGTGCTCTCCTTCCCTCTCCAATGGACACAGAGAACATCGTAGGTACAAACCCAGACACCGAGGAAGAGGAGGACCGCAAGCCTTCTGCTGACGAGCCGACATCAGCTCTCGCATTCAAGATTGCGACTGACCCTTATGTAGGCCGCCTCGTATTCTTCCGCGTCTATTCAGGTTGCGTAGCAGCAGGTTCTTATGTATATAACCCGCGTTCCGGAAAGAAAGAGCGCGTGAGCCGTCTCTTCCAGATGCACTCCAACAAGCAGAACCCTGTTGAGGAGATTTCAGCAGGCGACATCGGCTCAGGTGTAGGTTTCAAGGATATCCGCACAGGTGATACCCTCTGCGACGAAGAGCATCCTATCGTACTGGAGTCTATGACATTCCCAGACACCGTTATCTCTATCGCTGTCGAGCCTAAGTCACAGGCAGACATTGCTAAGCTTGACAACGGTCTCGCAAAACTTGCTGAGGAGGATCCTACATTCACCGTACGCACCGACGAGCAGTCTGGCCAGACAGTCATCTCTGGTATGGGTGAGCTTCACCTCGACATCATCATCGACCGTCTGAAGCGTGAGTTCAAGGTAGAATGTAACCAGGGCAAGCCACAGGTTAACTACAAAGAGGCCATTACACGCGAGGTTAACCTCCGCGAGGTATATAAGAAGCAGTCTGGTGGTCGTGGTAAGTTCGCTGATATCATCGTCAACGTAGGCCCTAAGGACGAAGACTACAAAGAGGGCGACCTTCAGTTCATCAACGAGGTTAAGGGCGGTAACGTGCCTAAGGAGTTCATCCCTGCCGTACAGAAAGGCTTTGAGGATTGCCTGAAAGCCGGTGTACTTGGCGGCTTCCCTGTCACAGGTCTGAAGGTCACACTCCTCGACGGTTCGTTCCACCCGGTTGACTCCGACCAGCTCTCATTCGAGCTTGCAGCCCGCAACGCTTTCAAGAACGCATGTCCTAAGGCAGGTCCTGTCCTCATGGAGCCAATCATGAAGGTAGAGGTCGTTACTCCAGAAGAATCAATGGGCGATGTCATCGGTGACCTTAACAAGCGCCGCGGCATGGTGCTCGGCATGGACGACGCTCGCTCAGGCGCAAAGATTGTGAAGGCGATGGTGCCTCTGGCAGAGATGTTCGGTTATGTAACAGCACTTCGTACCATCACTTCCGGTCGTGCTACATCATCCATGGAATACGACCACCACGAGGCAGTCTCAAGCTCTATCGCCAAGACAATCCTCGAAGAGTGCAAGGGTCGTGCTGACCTCGTTTAATACACGGTCTGCATAACATAGCAATTCCAACAAAGTGCGAGAGCCGTGTGTGAGCAAATGACTCTTTACACGCGTCTCTCCGCTTCTTTCAACCGTCGTGATGTATGTCGCGGCAAATATAAACAACAATCAAAAACAAAAAGACAAAATGAGTCAGAAAATCCGTATCAAGCTGAAGAGCTACGACCACCAGCTCGTAGATAAGTCAGCAGAGAAGATTGTTAAAGCCGTTAAGGCTACAGGTGCTGTTGTCAGCGGTCCTATCCCTCTCCCAACACACAAGCGTATCTTCACAGTCAACCGTTCTACATTCGTAAACAAGAAGTCACGCGAGCAGTTCCAGCTCTCAACCTACAAGCGTCTCATCGACATCTACAGCTCTACAGCAAAGACTGTTGATGCTCTCATGAAGCTTGAACTTCCTTCAGGTGTAGAGGTTGAAATCAAAGTGTAGTACATAGCTATACTAAGGAATAATCTATAGGTGGATTCTATAAATGCCCACCGTCAAATTTATGGATATTAAAGGGTTAACGTTTTGCCATCTTTTGGATTCTTTTTGGTTCAAATTGTAAGTCGTATCGGTCACGTAGCCCGCTACGCTCCCTCTCCAACTTTCAATTTGTCCTCAAAAACAATCTCAAAATCTGACAAAGCGCATTTATAGAACCCACCTATAAGAGTCAAGTCCAGCTCATGCCGGCTAGGCTCTTTTTTTTATTCTACCATAACATAACAACTTGTCAACTATTTAGCCAAGAGCAAACAACACGTCACCCTAAAACCACCGTCCCCGTGAACCCGGTTATCACTTACATACCAGATGACATCGCTGTACCATCCCGGCTGAACTGTCCGTTCTACTACCAGCCCGACGAGAGCGCGCGTTTCGCCGCTCATGAGGTTGCGCAAGAGCTGTCATGCAAATCGGCATGGCACGACGAGATAAGCAAGGGCAAGATGTTCGGCGTACTTGTAGTGGAGACGCAAGACGGCAAGAAAGGCTTTCTGAAGGCATATTCGGGACAGATACATGGCAGGGAAGACTGGGAAGGATGGATGCCGCCTGTCTTCGACTATCTTCAGCCTGACGGACTATTCTTGACAAGCGAGCGTGTCATCACGTCACTTAACAAAGAGATAACATCAGCAGAACAGTCTCCACGCTATGCGATAGACTGCGCAAGGCTGCAACGTCTGAAAGACGAGCGTGACAAAGAGGTGTCTGAATATAAAGCCTTCATGGCTCAGGCGAAAGCCGCAAGGGCGCGTCGCAGGCTGTCAGGCGAAGATTCGGAGATGCTCATCAAAGAGAGCCAGCACCAGAAAGCGACGCTGCGCCGTCTGAAGAAACATCACGAAGGCATCATCCTTTCTGCCGAGACACTCGTCAGGGAACATGCAGAGCGTATCAACGCGATGCGCAGAAAGCGGCGTCAGCTGTCCGATGAGCTGCAGCGATGGCTTTTCAGCCATTTCGTCGTCAGCAACGTCATTGGCGAGACACGCAGCCTTCTCGACATCTTCGCCTCCACCCCGCAGCACATTCCGCCCTCTGGAGCCGGCGAGTGCTGCGCTCCTAAGCTCTTGCAATATGCCATCACGCACCATCTCCGTCCATGCAGCATGGCAGAGTTCTGGTGGGGCGAGAGCCCAAAAGGTGAGCTGCGCCAGCATCTCTCTTTCTACCCCGCCTGTCAAGGCAAGTGCAAACCCATCCTCGACTTCATGCTGAAAGGCATAGAGACAGCCCCGAACCCTCTTGAGGGCGACGAGACGACGACATCACTTCATATTCTATATGAAGACAGCGGCATCATAGCCGTCCATAAGCCAGAGGGTATGCTCTCCGTTCCAGGCACAGGCAAACGTCTCTCAGCCGCCGACATACTCTCCTCGCAGCTCTCCCGGCGTGACGATTCCGCCGCCACTCACAACACAGAAGCCGGCGACACGGCATTCCAGACACGTCAGACAGATACAGGCGGCACAACTTCTTCCCCTCCCCTGCTCTACCCCACGCATCGTCTCGATATGCAGACTTCCGGGATATTGCTCTTCGCCAAGAGCAAAGAGATGCAGAGCGTGCTCCAGCGGATGTTCGCGTCGCACGAGATACGCAAGCGTTATATCGCTGTCGTAGAGCGGCGTGGTGACAGCCGTCTTGCGCTGCATACGGGCGACGAGGGCGAGATACGTCTTCCGCTCTGCGCAGACTACATCAACCGCCCGCGTCAGCGTGTGGATTATGCAGTCGGGAAAGAAAGCGTCACACGCTATGCCGTACTTGATGTCGCTTACGCCACCATGCGCCTTGAGCTATATCCCCTCACCGGTCGCACACATCAGCTGCGCGTCCATTGCGCCCACCCTGACGGTCTTGGTATGCCTATCGTCGGCGACGACCTCTACGGCACCCACAGCCAGCGTCTCCTTCTTCACGCCGAGAGCGTCACGTTCACACACCCCGAAACAAAAAAGATGATAACCATCAGCGACGAATGTCCTTTCTGAGACATCCATGCAAGATGGTTATCATCTTTTTTTTATGTTTCTTCCGGGTCTGTTAGTAATCTGCAGTATCTCTCACTCTCCTTTGTCGTAGATATGGAAGATGCGTGTCATCATCTGCCATTTCTCGTCCGATGTAGCCTCTGCGCTGCAATTCTGGAACTGCGCGACATATTCCTCCCACTCCTGCTGCCCCGGCAGCGTGGCAAGTCTTGTCATCGCGTCGTCCCAGTTGAAGTCTTCATGCGCTTCAACAATCATTACGAGACGGTTACCGGCGATATACACCTCCATCTCCAGTATGCCGACCTCTCTCATCCCGGCCATTATCTCCGGTCTGAAATGCTGTTCGTCATGTGCGAGACAATACTTCCTGATCAGTTCGGCGTCATCTTTGAGTTCCATCGTCTGGCAATATCTCTTCGTCTTGAAAGGATATTGCATCTGCGGGTAGCCTTGGTTCATACTATTCTTGAAAAGTGAGAAAAAGGGTCATTACAGTTACAGTCGCTCAGCACGTTCATTCAAAGTTAGCGCGTATCTTCTCTGCAATTTCCTCAAACTCCTCTTTCGTGAGTTCAAGTTTCTTGTTCGAGAAAATCATGTCTTTTTCCGTCTGCATCGGCACAAGATGAATATGTGCGTGCGGCACCTCCAGTCCGAGAACAGCCTGTCCCACCTTTAAACACGGGAAGGCTTTCTTTATCGCTACGGCGACGCGTTTTGCGAAGACCTGGAACTCAGCTATCTCTTCGTCCTCCATATCGAAGATATAGTCCACCTCACGTTT
>CALZMB010000056.1 GCA_945788485.1 uncultured bacterium
ATGGCGTTCCAGCGACGCTCTGCAGCTCTCCTGTCACGCGTTTGTCCTTGTCATACGCTGCAATGGCATCGGCATTGAGCCACAACGTCTCGTTGAGGATATCCTCGCCTTGACTGCCGGAGAGGCAGAAGAATGTGTGGTTTGAAGGATTCAGTACGGTGGGTTTTGTCGTAGTGGCATGATAGTCAATGCGAAGGGCATCGGCAGTCAGCGTGTAACGCACAACCAAGGTCAGCTCGCCGGGGAATCCGTTTTCTCCGTCTGGGGAAATGTATCGCAGCACAACAGACGAATCGTTCTTGCTTGTCACGGTCCATGTCTTGACAGCAAACCCTGGCGTGCCTCCATGCGAGCAGTCACCATTGCTGCCCACCGAAAGCTGATAATTGCGTCCGTCGATGGTGAGCTTGCCTCCAAGTATCCGCCCGATATAGCGGCCGACAACAGCTCCGAAGTTCTGTTTGTGAGTCACATAGTCCTCTGGACGGTCAAAACCAAGCACAACGTCAGTACCATGGAAGCTCAAGCTTTGGATGCGCGCTCCATAATCCAGGACAGACATCTCTAATGTGCCTGCCCCGTTCCTGATGCTGGTCTGCAAGGGAACGGCAGTCTGAGCTGCCAATGACTGGACGAATGCCAAAAGAATGGCAATGAATGTGATGTTTCGCATAAACGATATTGATTGCAGATGAACCCCAAAAAGTCTGACACCGTAAACAGAAAACAATCAGGGCGTTCAGCCGACTGACGAGCAAGCTACATCTGTGTGAGCCTGTTTAGTCAACCAGTCGGCAGAACGCCCTTTTCTTTGTATTTTTTCCATTCACTGCTACAGTACTGTGTATGCTGCACCAGCAAGAGAGCATCAGGAACAGAAGATGACTATATGAGTCAAGTCCTATCTGGATCACAAGGAATCAGAAGATGCTATGCATGATAAAGGTCTTACAGCAATACTCAGTCGCAGTTGACTCTTGGGTGCAAAGTGGGGCATCACTCCTGCGAACCGCCGGCGAGGTCGAGCAACTCGTTGGTGATGGCTTGTTGGCGAGACTTGTTGTATTGCAAATTGAGCTGGCGAAGAAGTTCGTCGGCATTATCTGTCGCTGTCTGCATCGCCACCATTCGTGCAGCATGCTCTGAGGCATTGCTGTCAAGAAGGGCGGTGTAGAGCTTGAGATTCAGATATTGAGGAATAAGTTTACAAAGGACGGTTTGCATATCCGGCTCGACGAGGAAATTGTCGTTCAACGGTTTCACCGCCTCCTCTTTCACTGTCTGATGCTGTGCATGCTGGCGGAGATATTCCTGACTCTCTTTTGTAGCGATGGTAGATGTAAGGTCACGCCCTTTATCGGCGGTGAAATCAACCTCGTTGATATTGATGGGCAGGAATCGGCGTTGTGTCAGAATCTGTGAGCCGGCACTTTTGAAATGATGGTATATCATCTCTACACGGTCTATCTCGCCTTTCTGGAATTTTTTGCCTATCTCGTGTGCAATCTCGATACACTGCTGTGCGTTTGGATGGTCGCAGAGTGTGGTATAGTCACCGGCAGCTTTCAAACCCACTTTCGCCACTTTCTCAGCCACTTTTCTGCCGACAGGATAGACAATGATGTCATTGATGCCTTCTTCTTTGTATCGTTGTATAGAAGTGATGAGCGATTTTATGACATTGGCGTTGAAACCTCCACACAACGAGCTGTTAGAACTGAAGACAATAATAGCCACGCTCTTCACCTCACGTTCAGCTGAGAAGACCGTTTTAGCATCCGCTTCGCTTGCGAGGAATGTCTTGAGGATATGTTCGAGCATAGTCTCATAGGGCAGCATATTCTCAATCATCACCTGTGCATGGTGTAGCTTTGAACTTGCTACCATCTTCATCGCACTCGTTATCTTACGGGTGTTGTTGACAGAGGCTATCCGGTTTTTGATTTCTTTTAGTGACGGCATTCTTTTGTATTTGGCAATTTGAAAGGTTGACAAGTAAACATTCTGATTGTCAGACATGGCAGACATAACGGTCATCACATGCCAACGTGGCAGCGTGTTTACTTGTCAACTTCAGATAAATCATTTATACTGTCCAGCAACGTCAGCCATGACGTTCTCTATGACTGCTGTCATGCTGTCGTCGATGCTTCCGCTTCCGAGTTTGTCTATGACATCCTGATGTTGTGTACGCATGACATCAAGGAACTGCTCCTGACACTCACGCACTCTTTCTACTGGAACAGGAGACATTAGTCCATGTGTTCCGCAATAGAGGATGGCAATCTGTTCTCCGACAGGCATCGGGGAGTACTGTGCTTGTATGAGGAGCTGGTTGTTCTTTCGTCCGCGGTCGAGTGTCATAGCCGTTACAGCGTCCATATCGCTTGAGAATTTCGAGAAAGCCTCAAGCTCACGATACTGCGCCTGGTCGATTTTGAGTGTACCAGCCACTTTCTTCATCGACTTAATCTGTGCAGAACCGCCGACACGTGATACTGAAATACCGACATTGATAGCAGGACGGAAGCCTTGGTTGAAGAGGTCAGATTCGAGGTATATCTGTCCGTCGGTGATAGAGATTACATTAGTCGGGATGTATGCCGACACGTCACCAGCCTGAGTCTCGATGATAGGGAGCGCAGTGAGCGAGCCGCCGCCCTTGACTTTGCCTTTGAGACAAGCCGGCAGGTCGTTCATCTGCTCAGCCACTTCCTGCTGTTCATTGATTTTCGCAGCACGCTCGAGCAGACGTGAGTGGAGATAGAACACATCACCTGGATATGCCTCACGGCCGGAAGGACGACGGAGGATGAGCGATACCTCACGATATGCGACAGCCTGTTTAGAAAGGTCGTCATAAACGACGAGGGCATGCTCGCCTCGGTCACGGAAATACTCTCCTATAGCTGCTCCGGCAAACGGTGCGTAATACTGCATGGCAGCAGGGTCACTGGCAGTGGCAGCCACCACGATGGTGTATGGCATAGCGCCGTGCTCTTTCAGGTTCTGCACAAGAGCTGCTACCGTCGATGCCTTCTGTCCGATAGCGACATATATACAATAAACGGGTTTGCCCTGCTCGTAGAATGAGCGCTGGTTGATGATGGTATCAACAGCGATAGCTGTTTTGCCTGTCTGTCGGTCGCCGATGATGAGCTCACGCTGTCCACGGCCGATAGGAATCATTGAATCGACCGCTTTCAGTCCGGTTTGCAGAGGCTGCTTCACAGGCTGTCTGTAGATGACGCCAGGAGCTTTTCTGTCAAGTGGCATCTCGTAAGCATCAGTGAGGTCGATGTCTCCGAGACCGTCGATGGCTTGTCCGATCGGGTTAATGACACGTCCAAGCATATTGTCATTGACGCGTATGGAAGCGATGCGTTTAGTACGCCTTACGGTCATGCCCTCCTTAATGCCGCTTGTCGAACCCAGGAGGACGCAACCCACGTTGTTCTCCTCAAGGTTCATCACGATAGCCATTGTGCCATTCTCAAACTCGAGGAGCTCGTTGGCCTCAGCATTCTTCAGACCATAGATACGTGCCACACCGTCGTTGACGGTGAGAACCGTACCTACCTCGTCAAAGTTCTGCTCGGCACCGATATTGTTGAGTTGTTGAAGCAATATTTCAGATACTTCGCTTGGTTTAATCTTGTCCATCTGATTATTTTAGTTTTTTGAGGATGCTGTTGAGTTGCGACTTCACGCTTGCATCCATACGATAAGTGTCATACTCAAGGATGAAGCCTCCGATGATGTCGGGGTTCACCTCAGTGAGGAACTCCACAGTGCCCTGTGTCTTTCTCTCCACCATGCGTTTCATCTTGGCTTCAGTCTCAGGCGAGACGGCAGCGGCAGTGATGAGACGTCCGTGGATGATGTTCTTCTGCTCGCGGTAGAGAGTGATAAATGACGATGCGATTAGTTGCATGACCGGTTCCCTACCCTCTTTTACTACAAGATGAAGGAAGCGCTTGGTGAGCGCGTCGATATTCTCGCCGCAAGCAGCGGCAAGCAGTTTCTCCTTCATGTCGGCGCGAAGCATAGGGTTGTCGATGGTCTGGCGCAACTGCGGCACTTGTGTATATGCCTTCAGAAGAGCTGTCATGTCATGGCAGACTGCCTCGTCACATCCCGCTTGCATGGCACTCTTGTGGAGGGCACGAGCGTAGCGAATTGATATAACGCCTAAATCCATACTCTATACCTTTAAATTATTCAGCGTTGGCAGAAACCTCATCCAGCAACTTGTCAACATATTCCATCTGCTTCTTGTCGTCAGAGAGATGCTGACGCAGGATTTTCTCGGCAACTGAGATGCTGAGTGCTGCTACCTGCTGACGAATGTCGGCTATGGCAGCCTGCTTCTCAGTTTCTATCTGTGCCTTTGCCTCCGAGATGATGCGGGCACTCTCCTCACGCGCTTTTGCTTCAGCTGAGGCAATCATGTTGTCGCGTGCGGCAGCAGCCTCTTTCATGATGACAGACTGACGCTTTCGTGCCTCCTGCAGAAGTCTCTCGCTCTCTGCCTGTATGTTTGCAAGACGCTCGTTGGCTTCGTGTGCCTTACGCAGGCTGTCGTCGATGAATTTCTTGCGTTCTTCCACCATATTGACAATGGCGGGGAAGCCGAACTTCGCAAGGACGAAGAAGATGACGAGAAAAGCGAGCAACATCCAGAACAGGAGACCTAAATCCGGCGTGAGAATAGCAGGCAAATTCAGTGAATCCATTCGTTTGTCTTTTCTGTTGTTGTTTGAGAAGTGAAAAAATAAATTGCCGTCCCTTGCGGGCGACGTTGACGCACCCCTCTCTGCACCATCCCTTTATCTCGCGTTCAGCTTTCATGGCCTCAGCGGTCATAGGGAGGTGCGTAAGGTGGTGAATCTTCGATGTTTGTCTTAGATGAGGAATGCGCAGGCAGCGATAGCGAAGAGAGCACAACCCTCGACGAAAGCAGATGTAAGAATCATGTTTGTCTGAATCTTGCCCGTTGCCTCCGGCTGACGTGCGATAGCATCCATTGCGCTGCCGCCAATCTTACCGATACCAAGACCTGCACCAATCACTGCAATACCTGCTCCAAGGCCGCAACCGAGTGCTGCGAGACCTTCTGCTGCTAAAATAGAAATCATAGTTATAAGTTTTTTAAGTTATAAATTTGTTTGTTTTTTTCTTTTTATGTCAGAAGCGTAGCCGCCTCTTTATAATGCCTCACTCTGCATGATGATCCACATGCG
Source organism: uncultured bacterium (assembly GCA_945788485.1). Classification (GTDB taxonomy): domain Bacteria; phylum Bacteroidota; class Bacteroidia; order Bacteroidales; family Bacteroidaceae; genus Prevotella. The sequence continues at coordinate 5,244 of CALZMB010000056.1, forward strand.
CAAGTCCGATGAAGACCGCCGAGAGGAGAGTGAAGACGTAAGCCTGTACGAATGCCACCAGAACCTCAAGACAGTTCATGAACAGGAGCATGACGGCGCTGAAGAGGTTGAGTCCGATGCCATAAGCCACTCCCATCGACCATCCGAGGAAGATGACGCATGTGAATGACAATATCACGGCGTGTCCCGCCATCATATTGGCGAAGAGACGGATCATGAGTGCGAATGGCTTGGTGAAGACGCCGAATATCTCGATTGGAATCATGAGCAGCTTCAGCGGTCCAGGCACCTCTGGCCAGAGTATCTCTTTCCAATAGTGTGCATTGGCGAAGATGTTGATGGCGAGCATGGTGCATAGTGCGAGGAAGAGCGTGATGTTGATGTTGCCCGTGACATTCGCTCCACCAGGGAAGATAGGAAGCAGTCCCACCATGTTTGTCGTGAGGATGAAGAAGAATACGGTGAGTAGATAGGGCGCATAGGGTTTGTAGTATTTCTCACCGATGCAACTCTTTATCAGGTCGTCGTGGATAGTCATGACGAGCATCTCAACCGCTCCTACAAAGCCGCGGGGCGCATCGCTCTTGCAGTCGCGCTTCTTGTACCAGCGTGCACAGCCGAGGAAGATTGCTGCAAGCAGCAACACGACAATCCATATCTGGCACACTGTCTTTGTGACCGAGAGGTCGATCGGACGTGTGGCAGAACCGTCAGGCATGCGCTCATAGATTTTGCCATGGTGTTCCGAATCGAAGAAGAAAGGCTCGGGCAGATTATGTGCCGTACAGAAGGCCCATTCGCCTGATGCACTGCTGCGTACTATGATTGGCAGCGGAATGCTCAGATGATGTCCTTCGTATGAAGTCACATGCCATTCGTAGGCGTCAGCGAGATGCTCGAGCACTATCTCGGGAATATCCAGTCCGCCGCCCTCTTTCTCTCCCTCAGAAGCCTGCATAGGGAGGGCGATGAGCATGACAGCGAAAAGAAGTATTGACTTGATACGTTTCATAGGTTGTTTTGACTTTCTGTCATTTCTTGTTGTTGATGTGTGAGAAGAAAACCGAATGGTGGGCGAGCGAGAAGAGATAGAACACCATGAATATGATGATATATGGTTTCATGGCTTCTCTGCCTACGGCGACATAACAGATGAAGAGGATGAAGAGTGCCGCCAACATTCTGAATCCCGAGACTGATGTGAAGAATGTCGTGAGCATCTCGGGCTGTCTGTCAGCCACCCATCTCCATGTCAAGCCTATCGCACCCGCTGTCACAATGGTGAATGCGGCGCTCACGGCTACCGGCATCAGCACGCTGTCCAAGAGATGCGCGAGGCTGCCTGTGATGATAGCCGCTGCGGACAGCGCGGCTGCCACTGCGACGGCTTGTATGATGTATCGGCGGGCGTAGGATGAATTTGTTTTCATGTTCAACCTGCCACCTCAACACATACGTTGACCTGATTCTTCTTCACGGTGACAAAGCCTGTCGTGATGTCGAGTGTCTGTTCTCCTTTCGGTGTACGGAAGCGCACCTGTCCCTTTTCGAGTGTGGAAATGATAGGGGCATGGTTTTCGAGAATCTCAAACTGCCCTAACGTCCCGGGGACAGTGACGCTTTCTATGACGTCATCGTACACGACACGTTCGGGCGACACAATTTTCAGTTTCAACATTTTTGTTATATTTTAGTTGACGAGTTGACGGTTGGCAAGCTTCAACTTGACGATAAACCGTATTATCTGCATGCCGCGTTATCCACATCACACTGGTCAACTTGTTTACGACTTTGCCTGTTCGAGGAGTTTCTTACCCTTTTCGATGGCCTGTTCGATTGTTCCGACATTGAGGAAAGCCTGCTCTGGGAGGTCGTCGAGTTCTCCGTCAAGAATCATATTGAATCCGCGGATAGTATCCTCTATGCTGACCATCTCACCTTTGACGCCAGTAAACTGTTCAGCGACTGTGAATGGCTGTGAGAGGTATCTCTGCACTCGGCGTGCTCTGTTGACGGTGAGTTTGTCTTCGTCAGAGAGCTCGTCCATGCCGAGTATGGCGATGATGTCCTGCAATTCTTTGTATCGTTGGAGAATCTGTTTCACTCTCTGTGCGCAGTCGTAGTGTGCCTTGCCGACGATGAGCGGGTCGAGGATACGGCTGGTTGAGCCGAGCGGGTCAACGGCAGGATAGATGCCGAGCTGTGCGATTGAGCGCGAGAGCTCTGTGGTGGCGTCGAGGTGGGTGAATGTTGTAGCCGGAGCCGGGTCGGTAAGGTCGTCGGCAGGGACATAGACAGCCTGCACAGACGTGATAGATCCGGTCTTTGTCGATGTGATACGCTCCTGCATGGCTCCCATCTCAGATGCGAGTGTAGGCTGGTAGCCCACGGCAGACGGCATACGTCCGAGGAGGGCTGACACCTCAGAGCCTGCCTGTGTGAAACGGAAGATGTTGTCGATGAAGAAGAGGATGTCGCCGCCTTTGTCGCGGAACTCCTCAGCGACGGTCAAGCCAGAGAGTGCTACAGAGGCACGTGCTCCCGGCGGTTCGTTCATCTGACCATACACAAGAGTTGCCTGTGACTTTTTCAGCTCTTCCGGGTCAACGAGCGAGAGGTCCCATTTGCCTTCCTCCATTGCCTCTTTGAATTTGTCACCATAGCGGATTACGCCCGATTCAATCATTTCTCGTATGAGGTCGTTACCCTCACGAGTACGTTCTCCGACACCAGCAAAGACAGAATATCCGTTATGTCCCTTTGCGATGTTGTTGATAAGCTCCATGATGAGGACGGTTTTTCCAACGCCGGCACCACCGAAGAGGCCGATTTTTCCGCCCTTCATGTAAGGTTCAAGCAGGTCAATGACCTTGATGCCTGTAGCGAGCATCTCTTTCGATGTTGAGAGTTCTTCAAACTTCGGAGCCTCACGGTGTATGGGGTAAGCGCCTTCCTGCGAGAGGTTCGACATACCGTCGATAGGGCGTCCGATGACGTTCAACATTCTGCCTTTGATTTGATCGCCGGCAGGCATAACGATTGGCGAGCCGGTCGGCTTCACTTCCAATCCTCTCTGCAAACCATCGGTGTTGTCCATAGCAACTGTGCGGACTGTGTCTTCTCCTATGTGCTGCTGAACCTCAATGACGAGGTCTGAGCCATCAGGACGCTTCACTGTCAGCGCGTCGTGTATTTTCGGCAACACTTTTTCAGCATCAAGTCCTTCGGTATCGAAATGTACGTCGATGACAGGACCGATTATCTGACTGATGTGTCCACTAATCTGTGACATAAGCTTGTATAGTTTTTTAGTTATTGTTTATCTTTTCTGCTGCGGGTGTTTCGGTATAGAAGCGAGGGCATCAGGCGTGGTTGTCTTAGTATTCTGATGCCATGAGGCGCAAGGTGTGTGGCGCGTGCTGTCTCTATGGTATATATATAATAATGTGTAATCCACGTTATTGTCTATTCAGGGGCAGAAAACAAATGACGTCTGTCAATCAGCTTGTTATTCCACGCCCTTTGCCTCACTGTTTGCAAAATTAGTAAATTTAATTCAACAAGAAAAATTTTTTTACATATTTTTATTCAGAAGACTGCAAAAAGGACAGTTATAGCGCAAAAAAGAAAGATACGGATGACTTGAGAGGCACACTTTCGCGCCTGCTGCTTGTCATCCGTATCTGTTGTATGGTGAGAGTTATTTCTTTCTTGTGTATTCAGACGAGCCGTCGAAGCAATGTGTGCAGATTTTGCACTTAGGCAGTCCGATGGCGTTGATGATTGTCTCGAGTTTTGAGAATTTCAGTGTGTCGATATTCAGACGTCTCGCAATTTCATTTACCATCGCCGTGTATTCTGGCGAGTCGGTGGTTGCATATTTTTTCAGCCGTTCTTCAGAGATAGGCACATCTGTTGCCTTGTTCGCGTCATCGAGTTTTGTCACCTCTCCGTCGTTTGTCTCAAGGTCTTTTATCACTCGCCGGGCGATGAGTTCGAGTTCGTTCTTCGATGCAGAGAAGTTGATGAACGGGCATCCCCATATCAGCGGCGGACAAGCTATGCGCATGTGCACCTCCTTCGCACCGAGTTCTTTCAGGATTTTCGTGTTCTCCCTGAGCTGTGTACCTCTTACGATGCTGTCGTCGCAGAAGAGGCATCTCTTGCCTTTCAGCATTGCCTGGTTAGGTATGAGTTTCATTCGTGCGACAAGGTTTCTGACCGTCTGGCTTGTAGGCATGAAAGACCGTGGCCACGTCGGGGTGTATTTTGAGATACACCGCTGGTATGGCACATTGTGTCCGGCAGCATATCCCACAGCCATTCCGATGCCCGAATCGGGTATGCCTCCGGCGTTGTCCACCTCTGTATCGTCTTCTTTTCCCATGCTGAATCCAGTCTGGAAGCGCATATCTTCTACATTCTTCCCTTCATAGAAAGAAGTCGGGAAACCGTAGTAAATCCACAGGAATGAGCATATCTGCATATTTTCTTCCGGTTTGCGCAGCTGTTCCATCCCGTCAGCACGCAGGCGTACTATCTCTCCCGGGCCTACATAAGTCACTGTCTCGAAGCCAAGGTTCGGGAAAGCAGTCGATTCGCTTGTGGCCGCCATCGCCCCGTTTTTCTGTCCGATGACGATGGGTGTACGTCCCCAGAAGTCACGCGCGGCAATGATGCCGTCTTCGGTGAGTATGAGCATGGAGCACGACCCATCGACAGTCTTATATACATTCTCTATACCGTCAACAAAGTCTTTGCCTTTGATTATAAGCAGTCCGATGAGTTCGGTGGGATTGATACGCCCCGAAGAAAATTCAGAGAGCACCATATTCTCTCCGAGCAGCTTTTTCGCTATCTCTTCCGCATTGTTTATCTTTCCGACAGTGACAAGCGCGAAACGCCCGAGATGCGAGTTCATGAGAAGCGGCTGGGCGTCAGTATCGGATATGATGCCAATGCCGCTTTCGCCTTCAAACTTACCCAGTTCAGATTCGAACTTCGTTCTGAAATATGTACTCTCAAGATTGTGGATGGAACGCTTGAAGCCTTGCGTCTCTGTGCTGTAAGTGGCCATGCCGCCACGTTTCGTACCAAGATGTGACTGATAGTCAACCCCGTAAAACAACTCTTCAACGCAACGGTGGCGTTGTATAGTTCCAAAAAAACCTCCCATAGTGTGGAAAATCTGCTGATAGAAATAACGGTTTGTGAAAAAATCGCTGCAAAGGTAATATTTTTTTTTGACATTCCACATTCTGTCCGTACTTTTTTTATGGAAGACAATCTACTTTTTGAGAACGAACAAAGCGCTGCTACCCGTTGCCGCGGGTGAAAGACGCTGCCTACAATATCTCCAACGCTATCGCGGCACAGGCCTCGGCGTCGGCCAGTGCATGATGGTGTCTGTTCAGGTCGTAGCCGCAGCGCGCCGCGATGATGTCGAGAGTGTGGCGGCCTTTGGGCCACACCTTGCGCGACGCGATGCACG
>CALZMB010000057.1 GCA_945788485.1 uncultured bacterium
TGTCGCCGGACATCATCGTCGGATAGGAGAAGAAGAGGAAGGCGCGGGCCGCAAGGGCAGGGTTGATGAAATTCATGCCGGTGCCGCCGAATATCTCCTTGCAGAAAATCACGGAGAAGGCGCAGGCGAGAGCGAGACACCACAACGGGCAGTTGACGGGAATGACAAGAGGGATGAGGATGCCCGTGGCGAGATAGCCCTCCTGTATCTCCTCTTTCTTCCATTGTGCCCACGCGAACTCTATCGACAATCCGACAGCATAGCTGACGACTATCTTTGGCAGCATCTGCATGAATCCATAGACAAACATCGCGAGATGTGATGTCGTCTCGAGCTGCCCGGCGTATGCTGCATTCTGGTAGCCGATGTTATACATGCCGAAGAGCAAGGCGGGCAAGAGGGCAATGATGACGAAGCTGATGACACGTTTTGAATCGATGGAATCGTGTATGTGTGCACCGCTCTTTGACGTGCTGTTAGGCACGAAGAGGAAGGTTTCGATACCCTCGAAGACGCTGCCGAAGGCCTGAAGCCTGCCACCGGGTTCGAAGTTGGGTTTTATCTTGTCAAGATAATTTCTTAATGCTTTCATTTCTGTATAATGAGGGGTGATGTTTCGGGTTATGGCGGGGAGAAAAGACAACCCGCCTTATATATTACATGTTCTCTTTGCGGAGGATGTCAAGACCTTCACGCACAATCTTCTGGAGCTCGAGTTTTGAAGAGTCAACATACTCTGCCAGCGCAAAGTCCTCTGGGCTGACTTCGTATATTCCGAGCTCTTCCTGTTTGTCGATGTCTCCGGTGATGATTGCCTTTATCAGATATTCTGCATATATGTCCATTGGCATCACCCTGTCGTATTCTCCGGACATGATGATATGTCGTTCGCCGCCTTTTATGCGTGCGTCGCAGTCATACTCCTTGCTTTTCGGCATGAGCCATGAGAGATACGAACGGTTTGAAGAGAACTGTCCCGGGCGCGGCATTATCCATCCGAAGAATTCGTTGGCGTCATCGCCTTCTGGAATGACAGTAATCTCTGTCACCTGTGGGCCGATGAAGCATTTCGGGCAGGCCCGCTTTCCTGTCAGCGGGTTTCCGCAGATGATTCTGTTGTTGCCGTCGCTTATCCTTCCGTCAGTGACGGTGCCGACGTTCTGTCCTACGATTACTTCGCTATAGCCCGCTTTCTTAACCTCCTGTCCTGCAAGGGCTATGACATGGCGCAGGTCAACTTTTCCTGTAAGGAATAGCCTTCCGATGAAAATCACGGTTGCCGGAGTGACAGTCCACACCACCTCTCCTTTGTTCACAGGCATGGTGTTGTTGATTTGCACACCGACGTTGCCTGCCGGGCATTTGCCTTTGAAGACAGTGACGTCAGCATCTTTCAGGCCGCCCAGGACAGTGGCCTGCTTCTCTGCAATGCCGACATATACTTTTTGTATGCGTGCCAGTGCAGAGATGCCTGTCTGGAATGCTTCAAGGTTCTGGTTCAGTTCATAGTCAAAGTCTGAGGACAATGGCATATCTCTGAATGCAGAAACATGAATAGAGCGTGGCTTCTCTGCAGGGTTTGTAGAAACTGCGTATGGCAACTGGTTGATATACCCGAAGATACCGGCATCCAACAGCGCGTTGACAACCTCATCTCCGCTGAGCGAAGAAACGTCTTTCACGCCAAACTCACGGTATTCGATTTCTTTGTCTGCCTGTATTCTGACAGACAACACTTTCCTGCGTTCTCCACGTTCCACCTCGGTCACTACTCCGCTGACAGGAGCCGAGAACTTCACTTCCGGATAATGTTTGTTGAGAAAAAGCGCATCACCCGCCAACACTCTGTCGCCAGGTTTGACGACAACTTTCGGAGTGACGCCAACAAAGTCGTCAGGACAAAGGGCAAAGACATCACCACGTGCAACAGGAATATCCTCCAAAGGTGCTGTCCCCCTAAGCTTAATGTCCAATCCTTTTCGTAACTTTACTACCTTAACCATTGAACTGAAATTAAAAATGATATAAATTGCTTGAAAACATGAACTGTCTGTCCGCGCCTGCGCGACATAAAGTTGCGTCTGCAAAATTAAACAAAAATTTGGTAAATATCGACTTATTATATAGAAAGATTTCGTTTTGAAGATATTTTTTTGTAATTTTGCATCAAATTTTCGATATATATCAAGAAGTTACGTTACATACTGCTTATTGTCGCATGGTCCGTCATCGGGCTATACACTTTGGCTGTTGTGCTGCTGCATATTCCGGCGGTGCAACATTTTGTTGCTTTCAAGGCTGCTGATGCCATCGGAGAAAAAGCCGGCACAACGGTGAAGATCGGCAACGTGAGCCTCGGTTTCCTGACCAGAATCATCATCGACGACGTGACGATTGACGACAAGAAGGGAGAGAAAATGCTGCGATGTGGACGCCTCTCTGCAAAGATAGACATAAGCGAGCTGCTGCGCGGAGAATTAGTCATCTCTTCTGCACAAATCTTCAGTCTCAAGGCTGACATCTACAGAAACGACAGCAAATCGCCACTCAACTGCCAGTTTCTCATCGACAGCCTGTCATCAGGCAAGAAGAGCGACGATTCGACATTCAGCCTTGAGATTTCATCATTGATAATAAGGAATACCAACCTCTCATACAACAAGTTAGACGAAACGGCTAAACCAGGCCGCTTCGACCCCAACCACATCAACATCGAGAACCTCAGCAGCCATATCATCTTGAACCGGATGAGCAGCGACACGCTGTCTTTGCGCATGAAGAGACTGTCATTCGCTGAAACAAACAGCCGTCTGAAGGTCAACAACATCTCTTTCGCAGCCCATCTCGGCAAAACGTCTGCCGAGGTGAAGAATCTCAACCTCCAGACAGACTGCAGCGACATCAGCATCGACGTGTGCGCAAAGCGAAGCGAAAGACGCATCACATCGCTCGGCATACAAAGCCGGCATTCTGCCCTGTCATCCACCGATGTCGCCGCTTTTTTGCCACAGCTGCATGGCATAGACAAGACACTCTTTGTCGATGCGGACATCAAAGCAGACACAAACCATATCGACGTAAAGAAACTGGTCGTCAACAGTTCGGGCAAATCACTCGCTGCCACCATGAAAGGCTCATGCCGCACTGTCACAGACATCTTCTCATCCACTCCGCCGAGACTGTCACAGGTGCCCGACTGGCATCTGACTGTCAGCAGTTTTGACGTTGAAGCGGATTTCGTCCGCGACATGATGAAAGCCTTCGGCGCCAATGCCGCCCAGATAAGCAGTCTCGGGAGAATCAGACTTGATGCCGATTTCTCAAGCCGTCAGAACACCATCAGGGGCAACGCAAAACTCATCACGGCCGCCGGCGAGCTTGACGGCGAGGTCGGCTACAGAGCCAACAGGCTGAACCTCAGGTTAGCAACGCCGAAACCCGTGCTTCTCGGACACATCCTCGGCAAATCATCCGTCGGCAATCTGAATGCCACTCTCGATGCTGAGGCAAGCTTTGACGAGGCAAGCAACAACCTGCGTACTGTCACAGCAAGAATCTCCGTTCCGGAATTGAACCTGAACAACCATGCTTTCAGCGACATAACGGCTGACCTTAACAGCACCCCCACAAAAACGACACTGACAACAACGATTGACGACCGCTGTCTCAATGCCCGCATAGACCTCGAAGTGTCCAATCTGCTCACAGTCCTTAACCAGAGCATCAACGGCAATGGGACATTCTCTGTCTCAGACATGAAAGACGTCACGGCAAGAGGCGAGATAAACCATATCAACCCATGGGCTCTGAAAATCACCGACAAATACGGTCCCACGGCATCGTTCTCTTTCAACACCTCAGCATCCGTCCGCTCGCTCATCAATCCTCTCGACAACCTGCACTTGGAGATAGGAAATCTCTTCATGCAGAACACAAAAGAGCCGTTCTTCTGCAACAGCATCGACGCCAGCTCCATATTGTTGCCTGACGGCAGACGCCGCCTATGCCTCACGTCAGACTTTTGCGACATCAAGGCAGAAGGCGACTTCTCATGGCAATCGTTAGGGCAGACAATAGCCAACGTCATCTACGACAAGACGCCGCACCTGCTCTCCACGCCTTCGCGCCGCCCCACTACAGACAACCTTAGCATCGAGGCAGAAATCACAAGCACATCATTCCTGCGTTCGCTTGCAGATCTCAACATTCGCAACAGCCGACCCATCAGCCTAAGAGGTTATATAAACGGCTCTGCCAACTCTGCCGACCTGTCTTTCTCAGCGCCTGCCCTGCAAATCTCTGGCGCGCAGCTGAACAATTCGTCGATACACCTATTCACAATGCGCGACACCATCTGTCTCGACGCGAAAACCACACGCCGCGACGACAAGGCTCGCAACCTCACCCTCTCTCTCGCCGCCTCTGCCTCGCACAACTCTCTCAACAGCTCGCTGCGATGGGCGACTGACAACAAAAGTGATTTCAGAGGCATACTGAATCTCAACAGCATTTTCTCCAAAACTCCCGACGGAGAAAGGGCGGCGCATATCTCTGTCCAACCCTCAGAGATGTACATTCAAGACACACTGTGGCATATACGCCCGTCGAAAATCATGATAGGAGGAAGAGATGTCGCCGTTGACAACTTCCTTATCGAACACGGCAACCAGCATATCGCCATTGACGGGAGACTGCGGCAGAACGCCAACGATTCGCTCGTCATCAATCTCAGCGACATCAATGTGGCATACATCATGAATCTCATCAACTTCCATTCCGTCGAATTTGCCGGCGATGCATCCGGAAGAGCCGTCGTGAAGAAACCCTTCTCCACCCTTCAGGCAGCAGCACAGCTCACCGTGCGCAATTTCCTTTTCGAACAAGGCAGGATGGGCACACTCTCCGTCGATGCCGACTGGGACAACCAGGCCGGGCAGATAAATCTCATCGGGCAATGCCTCGACCCCGATGTCATACCAGACACCGGAAAGAAAACTGCCGACACCCGCGACATGCCTGCCGCTGCGCCACACCACAACTGGGGCATCACCGACGTGAAGGGATATGTCTCCATAAAGAAAAACTACATCGACCTCGATATCAAGGCGCGCAACACAAGGGCAGAGTTCCTGCAGACATTCTGCAGCAGCTTCCTCGACGACGTTTCAGTCTGGGCGACAGGCGACCTGCGGCTGTGGGGCGACCTGAGCGAGATAAACCTCACCGGCTCTGCCGTGGCAAACGGACAAGTCTTTGTCACACCATTAGGCACTGCCTATACCCTGCGCAACGACACGCTCAACCTCGTACACAACGACATACGCTTCGCGCGCTGCAGATTCTATGACAGCAACGGCAACCACGCCATCGTCAACGGCGCCATACACCACCAGTATCTCAGCCGCATGACATTCGACATCAACGTGCAGGCGACACATCTGCACTGCTACGAACAGCCGCTTCAATACGGAGATTCTTTCGGCGGACATGTCATCGGGTCAGGAACATGCAAGATAACCGGCAGGCCGGGAGAAATCATCTTTGACATCGAGGCATACCCCGAGAAAGGCTCTGAAATAGTATATAACATCTCTTCGCCCGAGACGCTGCAGAATCAGGAATTCATCACATGGCGCACCGCAGCCGACGCGGACTTCTCTATTGGCGGCAAGAATGAAGGCTGGCAGACTGACAGCAAGAGAAACGCCGACAGCCTGATGACAGCCGAGAAAGAGCCAGAAGACATTGGCACAGAAGTTGTATGCAAAGAAACAGTGACAGCTGTGCCAACAGCAGCCGAAGACGATTTCACCACCAACATACGCCTCAATTTCCTCATCCACGCAAACACAGACAACACCCTTCGCCTTATCATGGACGAGCGGACGGGAGACTATATCACCCTGCGCGGCAACGGCACCATGCGGGCTAACTACTACAACAAGGGCGGGATGCAAATCTACGGCAACTACAACGTCGAACAAGGCGAGTATAAAATGACGATGCAGAAAGTCATCTCCAAAAGCTTCGAGTTCATGCCCGGCGGGAAGATTTCGTTCGGAGGCGACCCCTACGACGCTTCGGTGAATCTTCAGGCGCAGTATGTCGTGCCATCCGTGCCGCTCTCCGACCTCAGCATCGGCAACTCTTTCTCAAAGAACAACGTCAGGGTCAACTGCCTCATGAACATCACAGGCACCGCCGAACATCCCATCGTCGATTTCGACCTCGCGCTGCCGCAGGCAAGTCCAGACATACAGCAGATGATCACATCAATCATGGATTCTGAGCAACGGCGCACACAACAGGTGCTATACCTCCTCTCCGTCGGAAGATTCTATGCCGACGACAACACCGTCAACGGCAACTATTCCCAGGCATCGCTCGCCATGCAGTCGTTCCTCTCCGGCACTGTATCGCAACAGCTGAACAACATCATCTCCGACGTCGTGCTGAAAAGCAACAACTGGAACTTCGGAGCTAACATCTCTCCCGGCGACGAAGGCATGATGAACGCCGAATACGAAGGCATCATCTCCGGAAGCATGTTCAACAACCGGCTGCTCGTCAACGGACAGTTCGGGTATCGCGACAACACAAATGCCACCACATCGTTCATCGGCGACTTCGACATCAGATACCTGCTCTTCCCTAACGGCAACCTGCAGGTCAAGGTTTACAACCAGACATCAGACAGATATTTCACCAAGTCAAACCTCAACACCCAAGGCTTCGGCATCATTTTCAAACATGACTTCACCAATTTCCTGCCAAGTTTCATGAGACGAAAGAAATATTATAAATGAGTTGACGAGTTAATTCTTTTAGTTGACGAGTAAACAAGTTGACGAGTTGACGAGTTAATTCTTTTAGTTGACGAGTAAACAAGTTGACGAGTTGACGAGTTAATTCTTTTGTTGACGAGCAAACAAGTTGACGAGTTGACGAGTTGAATGTACTGTCAACTAAAAAACTACAACTCAAAAACTGTCAACTCAAAAACTATCAACTTGTCAACTTGTTTACTTGTTTACTTGTCAACTAAAACAAGTTTACTTGTCAACTTGTTTACTTGTTTACTTGTCAACTAAAACAAGTTTACTTGTCAACTAAATGTAGTGTCAACTAAAACAAACGACAATGAAAGAAGAAAACAGACATACAGACACAAAAGACTTTTCAGGACAGGACAAATCCTTCACTGGCAGCCGCGACACCGGCGAGGGCATGGCACACGACATGCTCTCAGACACTTCTATCCGCCCCGATTGCGGACAGGACGAGAAGCCCGGCAGCGAAAAAGAGCCGGGACAACATGATGACGCGGTCATGAAAGACAGCAACCTTGACGTCACATCCGTCTCGCCCGAAGAAGAAGACTTTGCTGAGGTATGCAGCGGCAGCTCGTCTGTTGACGATGACAACGACAACGACGACGAGGGCCTGCGCGGCATGCCAAACCCGTTCAACGAGATGTTCAGAGAGGCGTCACGCCTTCTTGGCGAGACCGTGCGCCAACGCAAATCCTCGACACTCAACCCTGCCGGCAAATCCGACACACCCGTGCTTGACAGCTTCTCTGCCGACCTCACCGCGGCGGCTGCCGACGACAAGCTCGACCCCGTCGTAGGACGAGAGAAAGAGATGGCGCGCATCGCAGAGATTCTATGCCGGCGAAAAAAGAACAACCCCATCCTCATCGGCGAACCCGGCGTGGGCAAGAGCGCCATCGTCGAAGGCCTCGCGCAACAGATAGCTCAACGCACTTGCTCACCCGTACTCTTCGGGAAACGCATCCTCGCGCTGGACCTCACCGCCATCGTCGCCGGCACGAAATACCGCGGCGATTTCGAAGAGCGCATCAAAGGCGTGATAAAAGAGCTCGAAGCAAACAAAGACATCATCATCTTCATTGACGAGATACACACCCTGATAGGCGCAGGCGGCGCATCGGGCAGCATGGATGCTGCCAACATCCTGAAACCCGCTCTCGCACGCGGTGGCATACAATGTATCGGAGCCACGACAACCGACGAATACCGCAAGAGCATAGAACGCGACGGAGCCCTCGACAGGCGCTTCCAGAAACTGCAGGTTGCTGCAGCAACAGCCGACGAGACGCTGCATATCCTCCAGAACATAAAGGCGCGCTACGAGCGTCACCATCATGTCTCCTTCTCCGACAGCGCCCTGCAAGCCTGCGTCTCCCTCACCGACCGCTATATCTCCGACCGCCAGCTGCCCGACAAAGCCATCGACGCTATGGACGAGACCGGCGCGAGAGTCCACCTGCTCTCCACCACACATTCGCCCGCCATACGCAAGGCAGAGCAACAGCTCTACGAGATACAGGCAAAGAAAAAGAAAGCCGTCATAAGCCAGAACTATGAGCTTGCCGCCGCCCTGCGCGACGAACAAGAGAAGATAAAGAAAAGGCTTCAAAGCCTCACGTCGGGCAACGACGACACAGACGACTGCTACACCGCCGTTCAAGAAGACGACATCCGCCAAACCGTGTCGCAGATGAGCGGCATTCCACTCCAACATGTCGATACCCATGAGATGTCGCGCCTCAGAAACCTCTCCGACACCCTGCAGCGCACTGTCATCGGACAAGACCATGCCGTCTCTGCCGTCGTGCGCTCAATACAGCGCAGCCGCCTCGGCCTCCATGCCCCCCACCGCCCCGTAGGGGCATTCCTCTTCCTCGGACCAACAGGCGTCGGCAAGACCTACCTCGCGCAGCAGATAGCGCAACAGCTGTTCGGCACCGCCGATGCCCTCATACGCATCGACATGAGCGAATACAACGAGAGCTTCAACACCTCGCGCCTCGTCGGCGCGCCTCCGGGATATGTAGGCTACGACGAGGGCGGACAACTCACCGAGCGCGTCAGACGCCGCCCCTACTCCGTCATCCTCCTCGACGAGATAGAGAAAGCGCATCCCAATGTCTATAATATGCTGCTCCAGGTGCTCGACGAAGGCCGCCTCACCGACGGCAACGGACATCTCACCGACTTCCGACACACCATCATCATCATGACATCCAACACAGGCACAAGGCAGCTCAAGGATTTCGGCAAAGGCGTGGGCTTCGCCGCCACACCGGCAGCCGCGCTTTCAACAGACGACGACCGGGCGAAAGACATCATGAAGAAAGCCCTCGAACGGCAGTTCGCGCCTGAGTTCCTCAACCGTCTCGACGAGATAGTCACCTTCAACCAGCTCTCGCTCCCTTCTGTCAAGAGAATCATCGACCACGAACTCGCACAGCTCCGCCAGAGGCTCCGCGCCCTCGGCTTCAATCTCACCGTCTCCGAGAAAGCGAAAGAATTTGTCGCTAACCAGGGCTATGACATACAATACGGAGCGCGTCCCCTGAAACGTGCCGTACAGCAGCACATCACCGACGCCATCTGCAACCTCATGCTCAACGAAACCGTCACGCCCGGCGCCACCATACGCGTCACACGCCCGAAAGCCGCGTCAATCCTCATCACCACAACAGACAAAGACAAAAACAAAGACAAAAACTAATCCCCACAAACACAAGAACAACGACAACGAGACAAGAACGTCATGACACACAACAAGACTACGCCCGCCGCCATCACCCCTGCGGCCATGCCCGCCATCCTCACCATAGCCGGCAGCGACAGCGGCGCAGGCGCAGGCATACAGCAAGACATCAAGGCAGCGGCGGCGATGGGCTGCTACGCCACAACAGCAATCACCGCCGTCACGTCGCAGAACACCGTCGGCGTCGCCTCCGTCATGCCCCTCCCCCCGCACGTCGTACAGCAGCAGATACATGCCGTGTTAGACGATTTCTCCATCTCCGCCATAAAAATCGGGATGCTGCCCGACGCCGCCGTGCTGCAAGCCGTCGTCGATGTCATCACACACTTCTATCAAGGCGGCGAGATGCCGCCCGTCATCTACGACCCCGTCATGATTTCTACCTCTGGCACGCCGCTGATGCAGGCAGACGGCATAGAGGCGGCGCAGCGCATCCTCTTCCCTCTCTGCACACTCGTCACACCCAACATCCCCGAGACAGAACATCTCGCCCGCACTGTCATCACAACGCCCGAACAGCTCAATGCAGCAGGACGGCAACTTGCCGAAACCCACCACACCGCTTTCCTCGTGAAAGGCGGACACGCTGACGGCGACACAATGACAGACACACTCTTCTTCGACGGCAACGTCGTCACCTACACCCTGCCGAAGCTCCACACGCGCAATCTCCACGGCACAGGGTGCGCCACATCCACCGCCATAGCAGCATCGCTCGCCATGGGACACACCCTTCCAGACGCTGTCAGACATGCCAAACATCTTGTCTTCCGCGCAATACAAAAAGCACAGCACGTCAACATCGGACACGGAAACGGACCAATCCTCTTCGGGTGATGTGGAATATAGATAATGGAGACGAAAAAGGAAAAGAAAAGTTTAGCGGCTATCACTTGCTTCCGAAGTGATAGCCGCTATTGCCATATAATATCATGATAGTCCCCCCTTGAAATCATCTGCGCGGCAGGCTACGAGGCAAGCTGCGGCGGATGGGGATGGATGTTCAGGTTGAGG
>CALZMB010000058.1 GCA_945788485.1 uncultured bacterium
CCAGGCAGTTGTTTGGCATCGACATCCCGAGGACTTCGTCCCCGGTTACGACCGCATTACCTCCCTTCGGTCAGTGGGTCCAAGGACAAATCTCGCTTAGTACAGCCTTCCAGGCTGGTCGTCAACTCGTCAACTTGTCAACAAAAAGAGATTTGTCCTTGGACCCACTGACCAACGGGAGGTAATGGCAGTACCTTGCTTTGAAAGAATATATCTGCTCTGCTTTTGTAAACCACTATCCTTCAGGCTGGTCAACCCTAATAGAACCCCATGCATCTCATCATCTGCATAGCAATCCTCCTTCTCGCCGTCCCGCAAACGGGACGGGGAGAGGATGATGTCGTCGTGCCGATGCTGAACGTGGAATGGGGACAGTATGCCCCGTACAACACACTGTGCCCCAAGGTGGAGGAGACAAGCACGGCGGCAGGATGTGTCGCACTCGCGGCGGCGCAGATGATGACACGCCACAGAAGTCCCGCGCGCCTCGAAGGAGAGATATTCTACACCACGCCGACATACGGAATAAGAATACAGGAAGACCTCGAAGAGAGAACAATCGACTGGACTATGCTCGACGCTGACACACAGAGCGACAGATACACACAGTGGGCGGCACAGCTGATATACATCACCGGCATCATAGCGCAAACAGACTACTGCCCCGAGACAAGCACGGCGGCGATGGGACAGCTGGCGACAGGACTGAAAGAGCACTGCGCCTTCGACTCGGACATGACGATACCGAAACGCGAATGTCACACGGCTGAAGAATGGCAGACGATGATATGCGACGAGCTGAGACACGGCAGGCCCGTCGTGATGTCTGCATCAGACCCCGTCTTCGGAGCACACTCGTTCGTCATCGACGGAATGAAACCCGACACAGAGAACGGCAACGGAATGCTCTTCCACATCAACTGGGGATGGAACGGGAAACACAACGGTTATTATAATCTCACAAGCCTCGCGCCCGGGAACTACAGCTTCACTGAAGAGCAGCGCATCATAACGCACTGCCAGCCCGACGACGGACGCAAAGACATACCGTGCTGGCTCGAATGCGCCGCCACAATGAGCCGGACAAGCACCGCAGCCGACGAGACAGGAGACATAACGCTGCAACTGTCGTTCGACAACCGCAGCTGCATGACATTCGACGGAAGCTTCACCGCCGCGCTCATCGACGAAGACGGGAAGAAGACCGCCGTCGGGAAAAAGACATACATACGCGACATAACGCCCTTCCACTCCACACGCGCAAACATCACTTTCACGCCGCCCGCAACAGCAGGACGCTACACGCTGCGCGTCAGCGTCAGTCCGCTCGGCTCATTCACCGACTATAAAGCATACCTCGCAGGCGACACGACACTCACTGTCACAGCCCCGACACGCATCACCACGGCAGACGGAACGGCAAACGCAAAGCCGGACGGCATTTACAACATCAAGGGACAGCCGCTCGCAACACCGCAAAAAGGCATCAATATCATTCGCGGGAAAAAGGTTATGTATTGAAAATCTGTAGTTTGCGAACAAACGCAAACATTTAAAGATAATTAATTTTTGCAGAGAAAACAATCCGTTTTGATTTTTTATACGTACCTTTGCACCAAATACGGTTTTTTCAGGTTGACATCTATATATAGCCAATTCGACAACCCAGTAAATCTATAGGTGGGTTCTATAAATGCGCTTTGTCAGATTTTGAGATTGTTTTTGAGGACAAATTGAAAGTTGGAGAGGGAGCGTAGCGGGCTACGTGACCGATACGACTTGCAATTTGACCCAAAAAGAATCCAAAAGATGGCAAAACGTTAACCCTTAAATATTCATAAATTTGACGGTGGGCATTTATAGAACCCACCTAAATTAACTAACTAAAATCACTTACATTTCATGAAACAATTTCTACGCAATGCGTTTGCCATGACGGCAATGCTGCTGATGTTTTTCTCAGCAAAGGCGGCAATCACTGAAGCAGGCGGCTGGTTCGAGGCCGTTTACGCCCAGTGGGAGCCTGTGTCCGGCGCAAAGGACTATCATGTCTATGTACGCCCCGCAGGCGGGACATACACTAAGCTCGACAGGGAACTCGTACGCAAATATCCAAGCTACTACCGCGCCGACGCCGTAGGCCTGAAGGCCGGCCAGTATAAGCTGAAGATTGTCCCTGTTGACGGCTCTGGCAACGAGCTTGGCTCTCAGGAGATGGTCACAGCAGCGCTCACCGCCACCGCACACGACCGCAACGGCTTCGCCCACGACGGATGGGCTGACGGCATCGGAGCATACAAGAACGACGGCACGCTGAAAGACGGAGCACGCGTCATCTATGTCACGGCAAACACTGCGAAGACAGTGAAATGCTTTGTCATGGGAGACAATGACGTGGAATATACCGGCCTGCAGGCAATACTCGCCGCTTTCGAGAAAGGCAAGGAGAAACGTCCGCTCGCGGTACGTATCGTAGGTACGGTGAAGAAAGCGGACCTCGACGCCATCGGCTCGTCGGCAGAAGGACTGCAAGTGAAAGGCAAGAACGGCACCATACCGATGAATATCACCATCGAGGGCATCGGCAACGATGCCACGGTGCATGGCTTCGGCTTCCTCGTGCGCAACGCCTGCTCGGTTGAGATGCGCAACTTCGCAAGCATGATATGTATGGACGACTGCATCTCGCTCGACACTGAGAACCACCACTGCTGGATTCACAACATGGACTTCTTCTACGGCGGCACCGGAAGCGACTCTGACCAGGCGAAAGGCGACGGCACGGTAGATATCAAAGGCAAGTCAAGCCACATCACCGTTTCATACAACCACTTCTTCGACTCAGGCAAATGCTCGCTCGGAGGCATGAAGAGCGAGACGACAGACTGCTGGATGACATACCACCACAACTGGTTCGACCACTCTGATTCTCGTCACCCGCGCATCCGCACAGCGTTCTATCACTGCTACAACAACTACTACGACGGCATCTCTAAGTACGGCGTGGGCTGCACATCGGGCGGCTCCGCGTTCGTGGAGAGCAACTATTTCCGCAACACGAAATACCCGGTGCTCATCTCGAAGCAGGGCACTGACGCTGAAGGCGACGGCACTTTCTCCGGCGAAGTAGGCGGCGTGATAAAGATATTCAACAACAAGTTCATCAATCCGAAGAAGGTTCAGCTCTGGAGCACAGAGAATGAGGCAGAGGGACTTTGGGACGCTGTGCAGACTGCATCGCGCGACGGAGAGGTGACGGCAAAGGCCTACACCGGCGGCACATCCTACAATGCCGCTGCCGACGCTGCCGCACGCGCTGCCGTGCCGGAGTCTGCGATAGACCCAGTGGAGAATGTGGCGCTCATCTGCCGCGGAGAAATGACAGGCCGTGAAGGCCTCGGCGCAGGACGCATGAACGGCGGTGACTTCAAGTGGGAGTTCTACTATCCGACCCAGGACGCCAACTATGATGTCATCACCGACCTGAAAGCCGCTCTCATCAACTACAAGTCAACACTCGAGGGCTTCTCCGACGGCGAGCCAATCAGCAACGGCGGAGCGACTGAGACTGTCAGCGGAGGCGACGGAAAAGGCAAGGAGCAGAAGATTGGCGAAGACACCAACGAGCCCACATGGGGCGGCGGGGATGTCGTTGACACCGACCAGACACCTTATATTATAGGCGCTGACGGCGACTTCTACTGGTTCAACGCCGACAACGACGCACAGACAAAGAAATATAACGCTGACGGCATCATCACCTGGGACGACGCTTCAAGCTACGGAACAGACAAGCACGCCACATCATCAAGCGACGCCTCGTTCTCCGACCCGTACACCGGAGCCATCGCTCTGAGGGCAACAGGCTACGCGACATTCTACTGCGCCGACCTCATCTCTGCCATAAGCCTGCGCTTCACGCGCTCTGGCTCGGCAAGCGGAAAGGTTCTCACATCTGACGACGGCGTGAACTTCAGCGAGGTGAACTCTTACAAATACTCTAAGAGTGGCACATACACCGCATCGTTCGCATTCGGCGACGCCGCGAAGTATGTCCGCGTGACCAACACATCAACCGGTACGCTCTACATACACGGACTGAAAGCCTACACTCCTGGCGAGGGAGAGGAGGACCTGCGCGCTGCAAGCGACCTCACAGCTGTCACGACAAGCAAGTCTCTCAGCATCGGCGAGACCTTCGTCATCACCAAAGGCACTGACTACATCACATCGTCTGACGCTGCTGTCACATTCACTTCGAGCAACAGCAATGTGGCTTCAGTGGCTGCAGACGGCACAGTGACAGCCAAGGCAGAAGGCACTGCCTCCATCACCATCTCACAGGCAGGCACCGAGACCGTCAAGGCAGGACGCGCCGTGCTCTCAGTGACAGTCTCCGACCCTCGCGCCGCCTCATCGTTCGCGCTGACCTCAGAGGCTAATGTCACGACAAAGGAGGGCGAGACCTCACAGATCACCACCACGGGAGCTGCCGGAGCAGTGACCTACGCAACAAGCAACGCAAGCGTGGCGACAGTCAACGAGACGGGCCTCATCACCGCTGTGGGTGCCGGCTCTGCCACAATCACCGTCACTGACGCAGGCACTGACGCAGTCAAAGGCGCGACACTGACCGTCAAGGTGACTGTGACGAAGGAGATGTCAGGCACGGAGATATGCTCGTTCGACGCATCAGCAAAGCAGCCTTCTATGTCAAACGTTGTCGTCACAGGCAACTACTCAAAAAAAGGCCCTGTCACATACAACGGCACGACCTACACTGACTGCGTGAAGATAGAAAGCTCAACAATCATCACCATCACTCCGGTGGCAGACTGCAAGGTGACGCTCATCTTCGATAAAGCAAGCACGGGCTTCAAGCTCGACAACGAAACGCTTACAACTGATGCCAACGCGCAGTATTCGTTCAACGGCACAGCCGGCAAGACCTACACGCTGACTAAGAAAGACAGCATGAACCTCTTCCTCATTGTCTTTGAGAAGGTAGGCACCGGCATCTCATCTGTCGAGACAGAGACAACAGGCGACACACGCCGCTACAACGCCGCAGGCCAGCGCATCGCTGCTCCACGCAACGGACAGGTGTATATCCAGAACGGAAAGAAATATGTGAAATAAGGTGACGGCGGTTCATCCGCCTCACCTTCCCCCTTGCCGCCGCTGACAAGCAAACAACAGACAGCTGACAAGCAGGCAAAATGAAGCCGGGCAGAAGGCAGACGCCATAAATTGACGTCTGTCTCCTGCCCGGCTTGTATTCCGAGGGATTGTAATGATACGCACAGAATACAGGATTTCGGATGATTCAAGACCTGCACTTCCACAGCGGTCATACTTGGCTGTGATGATTTTCCTCTCTCCGCCTGCCGTGTGTCATAATCGAACGAGCGGGCCGGGGACGAAGCCCTGACCCGCTCTCTGCATGGGATGTAAAATATGTTTCGCGTTGCGTCATTTGTCTTCCGGCGCCTTGTCGATGAGGTCCATGAACTGGTCGAGCTTCGGCGTGATGATGATTTGCGTGCGTCGGTTGCGCTGCTTGCCCACTTCGCTGTCGTTGCCTGAGCACCAGAGGGACGCAATTTCTATAACCCAACTGCATTGTTCTGTCAAGAGCCTGTCAGTCTCTACGTCCCGGCATTAGGGATATCAACTTATCGGCAACCAACTGATAGGCTATCCCAGAATTGAATTCTATTCCGCTTCTTAATAACGGTAAAACATCGGTCAGGAATTCTTCATCCTGCATTTTCTCCTCCATGTTCTTAACATATTCCTTATATGATGGAGCATGTTCAGCACTGAACTCGATATATTTTCGATAACATTCAAAGAGTATTTTCTCGTCACAATTTCTATTTGTTAGGCCATAATATATGTCAAAGAGGTCGCGACCTTTCTTGCGCTGATAGAGTGCCCGCAGTTTCGTTCCCATAAGTTCCTCAAAATGATAGGTTGTGAGTTGTGCTTCACCGGAAAACCAACTATTTTCCATTTTGAAATGCTCTTTTGTGAGACCCATCACATTGAAATGTTCAGTGCAGTTGATTTCTATCTTCAAACGAATCTGCTCCACAGGAGGGACCTCTGATTCAAATCGGAAATACATCTTATTGCTATGCTTCTTCTGAGCTGTCGTTCTATTTGGCAACCATTCCAGCACCTCACCCAAGCGGTACATGATAGGCTTTATCGGTCCAGGCGTAATCTGCACAAGGTCTATGTCCTCGCTATAGCGTGGCTGTGGATGAAGATACAACTTATGCAGGGCTGTTCCGCCACGGAATGCCAGTTGCGATGCAAGGAACTCGTCACTGAAAATGCTTATCAACGCACGGCATATAATCAAGTCTTGCTCAACCATGGCATCTGAATTCCATGGAGATTGCTCACGCCATTCCTGTATAAAATATTGAGGTATCATATCTCGTCAATTTCTATTTTATAATTATTTATTATCTTCCATCGATTATCAGTATTCATATCATCTGCAATACAAGCAGATTGTTTAATAGGTATCTTCCGCATTACCTTTCCTGTTGCCTTAACCAGAGAATAAAGAGCATCCGCTTTTTCTTTCTCTTCGACATAATCAAGAAGAAATCCCAATCGCTGTATAGCAGGAGCACTGAAGAAGTCGAGAAGCGAGGTGTGATTGGCATTCCACCGAGTCTGTGGTGCTAACTCAGATATTATTTCTGCCGCACGACTTATACCTCCTATTTTTTTCTCTTCTGCCACAACATCAAGTGCTGTAAGTTCCGGTCCGGAAACATTCATGTAGCCTGTCTGGGTCTTTATTTGCGTTATGAATTTGAATGGAATGTTTTGACGTTGTGTAAACACCAAATGTGTACCATTCTTGACACCAGAACGTAATGGTTTCCCATTTACTGTAACCTGAAATACCTGTGCTCTCTGATGAGCGGCGCCATTAAGACTGGCAGCAGACAAAAGAGAAACATAATAATCACGCCTAAGGAACTTCATCAGGTGGTCGATATAAAAACTGGGAGGCACGATGCCGCGTAGTTTGTATTCTGTAGGAATGATAACATAAAAGTTCTGCCATGGCGACATAATAAGACCACGCTCCGTCAGTCGGAACAAACTATTTTGCAACGCTTGGCCACTGGCAGTCAAATCAGCTGCAAGCAAATCGGCTTTTGTAAACATATAGCGACCACGCAGCGTCTGCTGAGTTATCCAATCGCTTAACTCTATCTTTTTCCGCATATATTATTCTGCAATAAGCTTGCTAATATAATCAACTATCGATTATTTACGCTTATACATTGCAAATGTACATCTTTTTTTTCAAACGTGCAATTATTTTGATGCAAATGTCACATTTAATGATACAGGTGTGCATAAATTCACATAATCCTCATACGACCCGCTTATCACGGTTAACAAAGAATATTGCTGCTTTTCGACATCCGGCACCACATATCTTAAGATTTTCCTCTCTCCGCCTGCCGTGTGTCATAATCGAACGAGCGGGCCGGGGACGAAGCCCTGACCCGCTCTCTGCATGGGATGTAAAATATGTTTCGCGTTGCGTCATTTGTCTTCCGGCGCCTTGTCGATGAGGTCCATGAACTGGTCGAGCTTCGGCGTGATGATGATTTGCGTGCGTCGGTTGCGCTGCTTGCCCACTTCGCTGTCGTTGCCTGTGACGGGGTTGTATTCGCCTCGTCCGCCTGCCGTGAGGCGTTTCGGGTCAACGCCGTACTGGTTCTGCAATGCCTGCACTACGCTTGACGCGCGGAGGCAAGAGAGGTCCCAGTTGTTGCGGATGTTCTCGCGAGAGATTGGGACGTTGTCGGTGTTGCCCTCGATGAGCACGTCATAGTCTTTGTAGTCCATGATGATTTTCGCTATCTTCGAGAGTGTCTCAGCCGCGCGGTCGCTGATTTCGTATGAGCCGCTCTTGTAGAGCATATTGTCGGCGAGCGAGATATATACAACGCCTTTCAGCACTTGCACGTCAACCTCTTTCAGCTCTTCTTTGCTGAGCGAGCGTGTGAGGTTGTTTGTGAGGATGAGGTTGAGCGAATCGCTCTTCGACTTCACTTCCACGAGGTGTCGGATATACTGGTTCGACTCGTTTATCTGGTCAACCAGTTTCGAGATGTTGACGTTGTTGTCGGTCGTGTTGCTGAGGCTCTTGTCGAGGCTTTTCTGCAGCTGGTTGTAGTTTGAGCGTGCCTCAGCCAGCTGTTCTTGCAGCGATGCTATGCGTGCGTTGGCAGCGGCGAGCTGCTCTTTGCTGTCCTGATAGCTTGATGTGAGCCGCTGGTTCTCCGAGCGGCAGTTGTCGAGGTCTTTCTTGCTGGCGCAGCTGGCGAGCGTGAGAGCCGCTGCGACGATGGCAAATGCCAAGAGTTGCTTTTTCATTTTCTTTTCCTTTCTGGTTTATGCCGTGGGCGGCGTAAGGCATATGTGCCGCTCACGAGGGGTTTGTTATGTTCGGTTTCTATGTTGCGAAGTTACAATTATGACGCGAGAGCGCAAAAAAAGTTTGATGTGATTTAAGATTTTTTGCAAAAAATATGCGTGTTATAAATATTATTAGTAATTTTGCACTGTATTTGCGACACTTTGTTCGTATATTAATCATTGTAGTAAATATCATAAAACTATCACGCTTAAAAATAATGAAAGCAGTTTACACACTCTTATTCTCGTTTCTCATGATTTCTACCATCGTTTCAACTCAGGGCTGCTGCGGCAAAGGCTGCAAGGACACAGAATGTGCTGCAGACACCGTATCGAAGAAGATGCTTCTGATTGTCGATGCGCAGTATGATTTCATCAACGGCTCTCTCGCCGTTGACGGAGCCCCTGCCATCATGGACAGCCTTGCGCGATATATCGCCTCACAAGACACCAACACATACGCGCAGATTGTGATGACCGCCGATTTCCATCCTGCCAACCACTCGTCGTTCAAAGACTACGGCGGCATGTGGCCTGTACACTGTGTCCAGAACACTCACGGCGGCGCAATATATGAGCCTGTCCTCGACGCTGTGAAGAAGCATCACGCCGACGCTCCTGTCCTGACGAAGGGCGACAGCGTCGCTGTTGACGAATATTCTATCATGGCTAACGCGGCAAGCAAGGCGAAGCTCATAGGCATGATTGACAGCCTCGGCATCGAGGAGATTTATGTCGCGGGCCTGTGCGGCGACTATTGTGTAGGCAACAGCATCAAAGACCTTGTCGCCGCGGGCTATGGAAAGAAGATTCGTGTCCTCACACGCTTCATCGGCAACATCGACGACGGCACCACGCTTCGCACAATCATCAGCGAGAACGGCCTGAAAGAGGAGTAAGCCGAACGCCTCTGCAGCACGTCCCTACACCGCTTCAATACAAAAAAAATGCTAAAAGGGCGGCGGCTTGACGCTGTGCTCCACATTTTTTTCGTAACTTTGTCGTTGCAGAAAACACCATAAGCAAAATCCATATTGGCTAACTAATCAAATAAAAGAAAGGAATTATGGCAAATCCATTTTCACTCGAAGGTAAGAACGCTTGGATTACAGGTGCGTCTTACGGCATCGGTTTCAACATCGCAAAGGCTTTCGTGGCAGCCGGTGTGAAAACCATCGTGTTCAACGACATCAATGAGGCGGCTCTGCAGCGCGGTCTCGACAACTACAAAGAGGCTGGCATCGAGAACGTGAAGGGCTATGTCTGCGACGTGACAGACGAGGCAGGCGTGAAAGCCCTCGTAGAGAAGATTCACGAAGAGGTTGGCCAGATTGACATCCTCGTCAACAACGCGGGCATCATCAAGCGCATCCCGATGCACGAGATGAAGCGTTCTGAGTTCCAGCAAGTGATAGACATCGACCTCGTCGCTCCGTTCATCTGCGCCAGCGCGGTGCTCCCGGAGATGATGGAACGCCGCGAGGGCAAGATCATCAACATCTGCTCTATGATGTCCGAGCTTGGCAGAGAGACTGTCAGCGCATACGCTGCCGCAAAAGGCGGCTTGAAGATGCTCACCCGCAACATCTGCTCAGAGTACGGCGAGTATAACATTCAGTGCAACGGCATCGGCCCGGGCTACATCGCCACGCCTCAGACCGCTCCTCTGCGCGAGCGTCAGCCAGACGGCAGCCGTCATCCGTTCGATTCGTTCATCTGCGCCAAGACGCCGGCAGGACGCTGGCTCGACCCGTCAGAACTGGGCGGTCCGGCAGTCTTCCTCGCATCGAAGGCGTCTGACGCTGTCAACGGACACGTGCTCTATGTCGATGGCGGCATCCTCGCTTACATCGGCAAGCAGCCGCAATGACATACCGGCGACAGCCGGAAAAACTTCTACAGCCATGTCGCGACCCCTCGCGGCATGGCTTTTTTGTTTCAGAGAGAGGGAAAGAAATTCAGTTGACAAGTTAACAAGTTGACGAGGTGACGAGGTTATAATATTTGAGTTTTGAGAAACAGAGCATCCAACTTGTCAACTCGTCAACTTGTTTACTTGTCAACTATTCATATATATAATAATGTTATTGTAAGCGAAAACACCATTTCTCTAACTTTATGTCAAGAATATT
>CALZMB010000059.1 GCA_945788485.1 uncultured bacterium
CAGCCTGGAAGGCTGTACTAAGCGAAGCGGTCGTAACCGGGGGCGAAGCCCTCGGTAAATCCGAGCAATGCAGCTGCCTGGAAGGCAGTACCTTGCTATATGTACGGCTCCTCTCATTGACAAGGTACTGTCTTCCAGACAGTTGTCCTGTCATGTAGGACCCGGGACTATGTCCCGGGTTACGACCGCTTCGCTTAGTACAGCCTTCCAGGCTGGTCATTATATACATCTTCTAATTAAAGGTTAATCTCTTTTTTGTCTTTTTGAGTAACGATTTTTGAGATGCCAGTAAAAACTCCTCGTCAACTAAAACAATCAGCTTGCTCACATTCTCGCCTTTTGGCTTTCTCCCGCTCCGGTGCCTTTATATTTGCTTCGTGCCTCGTTGAATCGCCATTTCAGGTCGATGGAGAAGAGGCGGCGGGCTGGGTTGCAGGCTGTCAGCTCTCTCACGCCATAGACTGTCGTGGCGGTCTTGTTAGAGTTGAAGATGTCGAAGCATCGCAGGTCGGCGGTGATGATGCCGAGGGTCTTGAGGTTGAAGTCGCGCTGCACGCCTACCGTGCAAACGAAAGCCTGCTTCGTGATTCTGAAGTTGTCGTAGTCGCCCTTTGTCTTATAGTCCATCGAGACATTCAGGCGGAAGGCTCCGGGCAGTTCGATGTCGTTGTTCCAGTACATCTGCAGCAGCGGATGGTTCATCTCCATCTCCGTGCCGGCGGCGGTCATTGTGGTGTAGTTCTGCAGCACGAGGCCGGCTCCCCATGTGGGATGCCATTTGCCGAACGACGGCCTGTAGGACGGCATGATGATGAGTTTGTCGTAGCCGTCGCTGCTGTTCTGCGGATGCAGGATGCTGAGCAGCGGGTCCTGGCTGCCGGGGAAAGGCTCGGTCAGCAGCGTCACGACATCGTTTGTGCGGGCGTAGTTGACGGTGAGGTTCAGCGTCTTGTATGCCACGTTCATCACGATGTTGTGCGTATATGTGGGTCGGAGATACGGGTTGCCCGTCTGGTAGGTGTATTTGTTGATGTAGATGGTAGAGTTGGTGAGGTTGTCGTACGACGGGCGCTGTATGTCGCGGCGGTATGAGAGGCTCAGCTGCGTCTTGCCCACCGGCATGCTCATCATCAGCGAGGGGAAGAGGTCGCCGTAGGTGCGGCTCATCGCCTCGTCTTTCACGCCGTAGTTGTAATATCCGTTCGAGAGATTCTCGTATCTCAAGCCAGCCTGCACGAAGAGACGGCCGAAGCGTCTGCCGTATTCCGCGAAGACTGCCGTGGCGGATTCTTTGATGCGTGTGTCTGACGGTGTCACGGGCAGCGGCTCTTCGCTCACGATGCTGTAGATGTCGGTGCGGTTGTTGTGGCTGTATTCGCCGCCGAACGAGAGGGTGCCCGCCCATACGGGATATGTGAAGACGAGCTTCGAGGCGATGAAGCGGTTCTTGCTCTCCGTGAGGTTTTTCACATTACATTCCGTCCGCTGTCCGTCGGGGCTGGTGGTCGTCTCGTCGGTCCCGTTCGTCTCGTTATTGGTGTCGAAGAAGCCGTCGAGGTTGAAGTCGATGGAGAGCTTGCCCGCCTTGCCGCTGTAGTAGGCGTTGAAGATATGCTTGCTCAATGTCGTGCGCTGCATTATCTCGCTCTCCGAACGCTCGACGAATGTGTCGTTCTCATAATTGTCGGTGTAGAAGACGCCGCTGGCAGAGCGCGACGGATGGCGGTCGAACTTATAGAACGCGCCGAACGAATGGTTCTCGTCAACCATGTAGTTCACCTGCAGCTGCGGCGACAGCCCGCCCCATCTGTGGTAAGAATCCTGGCTGCTGCGCCCGAGATAGAAGTTGTCGCCGACATAATATGTCAGGTCGTTCTCCTGCAACGACTTATCGACTTTGTAGCGTCCGCACCAGAACGATGCCGTCACGTCCAGACCGCCGTTGCGGTAGTTGAGGTCGAGGTTGTTGTCTCCGCCCCATCCGTATTTATACATGCCGCTGGCTTTCTCCACGAAGCTGAATCCCTCGCCCTGCACCTTCTTCAGCTGTATGCGGACGACGGCTTTTGTCGATGCGGCGTAGCGTGCGCCGGGGTTCTGCACCACATCCACCGATTTCACCTGCTCGGATGTGATGCGCGTCAGCTCTTTCGGGTCGAGCACCTTGCGGCCGTTGACATACACCTCGGCATTGCCTCTGCCGAACACCTCCACACTGCCGTCGCGGTCGGCTGTGAGCTGCGGTATGCGGTTCAGCACATCGGCTGCCGAGCCTGCCTTTTCGAGTATCGTGCCCGTGACGTTGATGCGCAGGGCGTCGCCTTTCACGCGCGTCTTAGGCAGACTGCTTTTCACAGTCACCTCCTGCAAGGCGAAGGCGGTGTCGTTGAAGTTTATCATCTGTTGCCCCGAGGCGATGCTGTCGGTCTGAGCGTGGGCTGCCGTCGCGCCGAAAAGGATGGCGAGGAGGGCAGCGGCGATTGTTGTGCATATCATCTTCATGTCGTTTAATGGTTTGTGCAGGCATTCAACAGTCTGTCCGGCATGCGGGGTTTTAGTCTATGTTTCACGTTTTCGATGATGCAAAGTTACAAATCCTGCAACTGTCCTGCAAGAAAAACCGCGATTTTCATGTCATTTTGCCACCCTGCCCCCTCCTATCGTAAAAGTTTTTTACATCAGCCTCTTCACGATGCGTGCATTTTTCCGCCCGCAGCACGCTCCGTCCCGACACGCCAGTCATAGCCACGCGCCTCGCCACCGCTCCGTCTGAGCGAGGGCAAAAAAGTATCAGGCGGCGGCAGAAGCGATGTGGATATGATACTTTTTTTGACATCCTGTAACCGCGCTGCAAGCCGGCATGCCCTGCTGCGAAGTGTTTCAGCAGTTTTTGCGCCGCTTTTCTTTGAAACTATGTATATTATTGATATTCAACCATATACAATGACTTACGAAACATTTATACTCATGAAAAGACAAGAAACGTGGCTCTCTGCCCTGCAAGATAGTCAATCTTGCGCTCCAACATTGACTATCTTGCCTCGCAAACAAGTCAAAGTGAGAGGGCAAAACAGTCAAAGTCGGAGGCTCACTTTGACTGTCTTGGACGACGAAGCTGTCTGATACAGCATCGGAAAGGCGCAAAACAGCGTTCCGAAACGTGTTTTCCGGTCGGGAAAGGCGTATTTCATGACATCGGCGCATGGATAAAATAGTATCATCACACACACGCGCAGGCACCGGAATGACATCTATGAGTGGTTAATAATGGTTAACGCGACCGGAACACATGCAATAAATCATGCCTCCGCCGGATTCTGTAAATAGTTGACAAGTTAACGAGTTAACAAGTTGACGAGTTGATAGTATTTTACGACAACAGTGACAACGGTGACAACTTTATCTGATATATTATCAACTCGTTTGTCACAAGTGACACTACAACGGGGACAACACTTGAATTGTAAGAGGTTGTTCATGTTGTCTATGTTGCCGTGATTTATCACGGACACAGTCTGCCGGCATCAATGTTGTCACTGTTGTCTATGTTGTCGTGATAAACAACTCGTCAACTTGTCAACTAAAAGAAACTACTTGTTAACTAAAAGAACTCAAAACAAAAAGATATGAAACACGAACTGAAAACACTCTCCATCGCCTGCGCTACGCTGTGCATGATGGCATCGTGCGGCATCACCAAGTCCGCTGAAGAAAAAAACGGTATGTATGACAAAGCTGAAAAAGACATGAACGCGATGTATATCAACATCTCCGACAAACAGGAGGAGATGATCAGACGCAACAACCAGTTTGCACTGAATGTGTTCAACAAGACCACGGGACACAAATCGAACGTGCTCTCGCCGGCAAGCGTCTCGTATCTCATGGCGATGCTCGCCAACGGAGCTGACGGCGCCACACGCGACGAGATAATGAAAACCATCGGAGCCGAAGGATGCACGACGGACGAGCTGAACAGCCTCTACGCGTTCATCATGAAACGCAGCAAGAAGGCCGACCCCGCCACTGACGTGAACATCGCCAACTATATCGCCGTGAACAAGCTCTGCGACCTGAAGAAGAGCTACAAGAAATGCGTGAAGGAAACTTACGGCGGCGGCATCGAAGCCCTTGATTTCGCCGACCCGAAATCTGCCGATGTCATAAACAAATGGTGCGAAAGACAGACCGCCGGCATGATTCCGCAGGTCATCGACGAGACAACGCCCGGAGCATTGGCTTACGTGCTGAACGCAATATATTTCAACGGGACATGGGAGAAGCAGTTTGACGAGAGCCTGACGAAAGAAGAGCAGTTCTTCGCCTACACACGCGACGTGCGGACCGTGAAGATGATGAACCGCCAAGCCGCCTTCGCATACACGAAAGGCGAGAACTTCGCAGCCGTCACCATGCCTTACGGCAACCGCAGCTTCGCGATGACCGTGCTCCTGCCCGACGAGGGATGCGCCGTGAAAGAGATGATGGCATCGCTAACGGCAGAAAAGCTTGCCGGCATGAAGTCGAAAATGGCTGAGTTCACCGTCGATCTGAAACTGCCGCGCTTCGCCACAGAGACTAAGCAGGAGCTGAAAGACATCATCAGCACGCTCGGCGCGCCGCTGATGTTCAATCAGGCAAAGGCGGACTTCAGCCGTTTCGCCGACGGCGGCATCGCCATCTCTGAGATGTTCCAGAAGGCGAAGATAGAGGTGAGCGAGAAGGGCACGAAGGCGGCAGCCGTCACCACGGGCATCATGAAGATGAGCCTCAACCCATCCGCGCCGCAGCGTGTGGCATTCCACTGCAACAGGCCGTTTGTCTATCTCATCACAGACACATACACCGGCACCATCCTCTTCATGGGACAGTATATGGGCGACTGAGAACTATATATTATAATTTACAATTTAGAATTGCCGTTGCAGAATGTGCAATTATACATTATAGATTATCAATTGAAAAAATCATCCTCTCCCATCCTCTACAACCGGAAACCGCCCGCGCAGGACAATAATCTGCACGGGCGGTTTCCGGTTTTTGTATGTCTGCCGACGATCGTGGCGGAGAGGTCAGTTCAGCTTTGTGAGGTTGAAACTTGAGATGCAGCCGTCGTTTGTCACATGGGCGTTGACGCGATAGGTGTGGACCTCAGATTCTGCGCCGCGCTCCACATCCTGGCGTGCCGTGAAAGTCACCTCATATCGGAACTCGTCCTCAGCGACCTCAGTCTTCGTTATCTTGTAAGACGACGGCTCGATGTGCCATATCATCTTGCTGATGTCATCCTTGTAGAATTTGTTCAGGAACGTGACGACATCGCTGCCCGTGGCATTGCTCTTGCCGAGGAAATTGTCTATCACCATCGACATCGTGGAGACAAGCGACGCCTCGTCGCGCGAGCTCACGCTCTGGAAGAACTTGCGGAAGAGGGAGGTGATCATGTCTTTCTCGCCCGGCTGCACAGTGGTGAGACGCAGCTTCTCTATCAAGACCGACGCCTCGTCGATATACCTGCCGTTGGCGTGCTGAGAGAGATATGTTCTCAGAGCCTCTTCGCTGTTGCTCTTCTGCGCCGCTATCCAGTCGAGAGAATCGATTATGTTCTCCGCCTCGCGGCAGTGTACGGATTCCGGATGCTGGTCGATATACCGCTGCAGCGCGCTGCGCGAGTTGCTCAAAATGGCGTTCTGCCACTCCTCGTCGCCTTTCTGAAGGGCGAGCAGGCGGTACTCTATAGAATCGCGATGCTCCGCCGACGTGTCGCCGTAGCGGTTGAGATAGCTCTTCAGCACCTCCTCGTCGGTAGAGCGCATGGCAAACTCATAGTCCTCCGTCTCCTTGTCGCGCTGCGAACGCTGATAGAAATAGAACAGCGTGGCGAGCACCACACATGCGAAGACAAACGAGGCTATGAGGGCGGCATGGCTGCGCTTGGGCGGCTGGTCATGAGAAGACTGTTGCTGGGCAGGCGGCGTTGACGGCGTCGGTGTCGCCGGCTGACCGGCGGGGCGGGCAGATGAAGCTGCCGTGGAGACAGCGGCAGAGGTGAGGGGGCTGCCGGAAGAAGACGCGGGCGTGACAGCTCGCGGAGACGAGACAGGGGCTGCCGCCTGATGGCACGACGGGCATACGCCGTCGGATATGAAATATATCTCGCCGCAATGGCTGCAGCGTGTCGTCTTACCTGAGATTTCCACACCGCAGTGTGGACAGATGGGCGCACGTTCACTTACGGAGTGCCCACATTCCGGACATTTGATGATCATCGTTTATAATTTATAATTTATAATTTACAATTTATAATTGCCGTCAACTGAAGAAAAACTATCTATGCCTGTAGCGTATCTCGCGCAGCGAGTGCTTGCCCATGAAACGGCTCTTATCGACATAGCCCTTGATGCCGTTGATGCGCCCCTTGCCCGTGTATTGCCACATCGTGATGTCACGGTCGTCTTTCAGGCGAGGCTCGCGTTCGGTGTATTGCGCTATCATAATCTTGTAGCCGTCAAGTTTGCCCAACAGATACTTGTCGTAGAAGTTTGCGCCTGTATAGATTAGGGGTTTCTGCTTGTAATGCTTCTCCACCAAGTCTAAGAACTTGAACAGCGAGTCGCAGAAGGCAGTGTCAGACAGACCGGCTTTCGTCTCCACGTCAATCATCGGAATGAGGTCCTGCTCGCTTCGCAGACACTGTGTGGCAAAGTTCTCCAGCTGTTTTTCCTGCGGCGTCTTGGGACGGTAGAAATGGTATGAGCCTACTTTCAGCCCGTGGCTGTGTGCCACTTTGAGGTTCTCCTCATAACGTTTGTCGATGCGGTCGCCGCCTTCCGTGGCTTTGATATATACGTAAGCCATGCGTGTGTTCTCGCCGATGATTTCCCAGAAGACATCGCCCTGATAGTGGCTGATATCTATTCCGTGGATATGAGTACACGTGTCCTCACACTCCACAATCGCGTTCTGGGCGTTTGCAGAATAGCTGAGGAGCATGAAAAAGAGTGATATGATGGTGTAAAGTTTTCGATTCATGTTGCAAAGTTACAAATTTATAATCAAATAACGTCCTGTTTTCTGAAAAAAAGATATTATTTCGGCAAGCGCATAAGATTGTTCCGCTACCTCACTGCCTACGCCTTGCGTTCTGACACAGTGCCGTCAGGTTCGTCAGGAAGTGCCGGCCGGCTTGGCTGTCATAACGAAAATCTGCATCACAGAGTCTGAAACGATCTTCTGTGATGCAGATGTCACCATCCCATTGGGACTTGTATATATAACAGGTTTGTCCTGCTTGCAAACTATGTGTGAGCTGCGTGTGGCGTGACTTGCGCTTTCTCAGTTGAAGAAAATATACAAGCCGACCATCACGACGGCGAGTACGACCCATGAGATGAGTACGCCTGCTGACGTGCGTTCCTTCACGATGTGCATCGGGCGACGCTCTTCATGGGTCATGTCGAATATGCTGACGAAGAACATCATGAGCAGCAGGGTGCAGAAGATGATGAAGGAGAGCATCATGAAATGCAGGCTTTCGCTCGCTCCCGGTATAATCCAGAGATAGCAGATGCCTGCCGAGATGCTGACGATTGTGCCGAACGAGAGAACGAGATTTGCTGCCAGAGTCGTGCATTTGCGCCAGAACACGCCCATCACGAACACGGCTGCCATCGGCGGCGCGATGAACGAAAGCACCGACTGGAACACATTGAAGAGGTCCATGCCCTTGATGTTATCGACGGCTATGGTTATGACGATGGACACGAGAGCGCCGATAATGGTCACGATATGGCCTGTGCGTGATATCTCCTTAGGCGAAGCGCCGGGGTTGATGTTCTTCACGTAGATGTCCATGGTGAAGACTGTGGACAGCGCATTGAGCGAACTGCCTATTGTAGAGATGAGGGCAGCGGTGAGCACTGCCATCACAAGGCCTACCATTCCTATCGGGAAGAGGTGCATGACAAGCGTCATGTAGGCATTGTTCGGGTCAATCTCCATCGTGCCGAAGAAGCCTGTGCGGGCCAGGGCGAAGCATACGACGCCGGGGATGATGTAGATGGCGACGTCAAGAATCTTGAGCCAGCCGGTGAGATTGGTTCCCTTCTGTCCCTCGTTGAGGTCTTTGGCGGCGAGGACTGGCTGAACCATGCTCTGGTCTGTACACCAGAACCACAGTCCGGAGATTGGGTAGCCGAGCAAGATGGGCAGCCAGTAGTAGGCAGGAAGGTCGTCTGCCGAGCGGAACAAGTGCCAGTAGTTCTCCGGCACAACGTCAGGGTCGGCGAGAGTCGCTATGCCTTGGCCGAACGAACCGCCGCCGAGGGTGATTATGCCGACCACTGTAAGAGTGGCAGAGACAACAATCAGCAGCACCATCTGATAGACATTGGTGTATGCCACGGCTTTCAGACCGCCCATGATGGTGAAGAATGCGGAGATGGCAAGCAGTATCAGGGCTGAGAGCCACATCGGAATGCCGAATATCTGGCGTATGAGCACGCCGCCAGCGAACAGTGTCAAGGCAAGCCATGAGATAAGTACGGTGACTATGGTGTACCAAGCGAGAATGCTGCGCGTGGATTGTCCGAAGCGTGTGCCCATGAATTCGGGCAGCGTGCTGATTTTCTCGCCGAGATAGCGAGGGGCGAAGACGAAGGCAAGAAGTCCGATGAAGATGAATGCATACCATGCATAGTTGCCCGATACGATACCGGTGGTGTAGCCGGCGGCGGCGGATGCGATGAGCATTGACGGCCCGACATTGGTCCCCCACATCGAGAAGCCGATGTGATACCATTTGAGTGAGCGTGAGGCGAGGAACTTGTTCTGCCCGTCGCTTGCCTTGCGGCTTGCCCAAAGTCCTATGATGAGGAGGACCACGAAGTAGAGAATGAGAATCGCCCAGTCCAAGGCGTGCAGAGAATCTGTTAACATAGAGAGTTGTTGGCTGTTAAGTTAGTTAGGTGGGGTTGTTGCGTCGGGAGTCATGCCAAGCCTTTGTTGAAATCGGCTATTGCGCTGAAGAACGCGTCAACATTGGCGAGCGGCGTGTGGGGCGGCGTGTCGCAGCCAGAGGATATGACGATGTTGGGGAACTGGCGTGTCTCAACGAGAAGCTGTGTTGTCTCTTTATAGACCTCCTCCGGCGTGGATGACTTGAACACGGAGACGGGGTCGAGGTTGCCCATGACAAGGATATCGGACGGCACATGGGTTGCCACGTCGGCGAGGTCGCACTTGTTGCCGAGGTGCAGCCCTGCCGCTCCGGTTGCCACCATGGCTTCTGTGCAGTGTCCGGTGTTGCCGCAGTTGTGAAGGATGATTATGAACTGTTCATCCTGCAGCAGCTGGACGATGCGCTTGACGTAGATGGAAGAGAACGTCATGCAGTCGTCGTTGGACAGCAGTCCTGCCGCTGGCTCTGCCATCAGCACACCCTCAATGCCTGTGGCTTTCAGGGCGGCGATGTAGCGGGTTATAAACGCCGTGCATTTCTCTAACAGCTCGTGCGCCGCTTCGGGATTGCTGTATATCAGCATCATCATGTCAGACATGTCAAAGAGCCTTCCTGCGAGCGAGAACGGGCCTATGCAGCCGGCGAAGACAGGGCGGTCGGCTATCTCGCGGCGGGCGATGACGCTTGCCTTCAGGTATTCCGGAACTCGCGCAGCAGCTAACGAGGGAATCTCAAGCGCATGTATGTCCTCCGGCGTGCTGAGCATGTGGCCGGTCACGGTGGCTATCTCGTCTTCGGGAAACACCACGTCTGCGCCGAAAGCCTCTGCCTCTACGGTGAGGTCCATAATGACGGACGCGGCGTGAGTGGGATAGCGCAAGGCGAGATATTTGATGGCCTTGGCATGTATGTCGCCGTCGGTGATGGCCTGTCTCACTTTGTATGACAGCTCTTCTATGCCCGGATGGGTCATTATAGGAATGGCCACACGGTCAGGACGCTGAATTATGTCCTGACACCATTGTCTTATGTTCATGGTTCGAATGTTGGTATATAGTTAGGTAAGTTGTGGTCGATGGGCAGCTTTGCTCTGCCCGTCGGCAGTACTGTCATGTTCAGGAAGCGGCCTGAAGCATAAGGCGTTTGGCGAGAGCCACAGCCTCATTGGCATTTGAGCTGTAGCCGTCGGCTCCGATCTCGTCAGCGAAAGACTGCGACACCGGCGCGCCGCCGACCATCACCTTTACCTTGTCGCGTATGCCGGCGGCATCCAGTGCGTCTATGACATCCTTCATATAGGTCATTGTCGTGGTGAGGAGAGCAGAGAGACACAGGATGTCTGCCTTGTTATCGACAACGGCATTGACAAACGTCTCTGCATCTACATCGATGCCGATGTTCACAACTTCGAAGCCGGAGCCTTCAAGCATGGATGCCACGAGGTTCTTTCCGATGTCGTGGAGGTCGCCTTTCACCGTGCCTATCACGATTCGTCCGGCTGACGTGATGCCCTCGCCGCTGGCTTCCATGATAGGCTTCAGCAGCGTCAGTGCAGACTTCATGGCACGTCCAGCCATAAGGAGTTGGGGCACGAAAGCCTTTCCCTCCTGGAATCTCTGGCCTACGATGGCCA
>CALZMB010000060.1 GCA_945788485.1 uncultured bacterium
GCCACTGCCATCCGAGCGAGGTGGTGTTGAAATCGTCGTCTTCCGCCGGCTGGAAGATGCCGGAGCCGGGCAGGTTAGGCTTCTTCCATGTCGCCACGGCATCGCCGCATCCGTCGCCGTCCTTGTCGTCGCCGATGACGAGCCAGTCGTCAACCCAACGTGCGGGCTGCAGATGCACGACACGTCCGTAGGCGTGCTTGTCCTGGAAATGGAGGAACCAGTCTTCGCCGTTCTGCGTATCCACCCATGCTCCTTGGTGCGGGCCGTTCACCTTCGACTTGCCCTGCGCCAGGCCGACATATTCCTCATACGGGCCGTAGGGCGACTTCGAGCGCAGCTCTACCTGCCATCCGTATTTCACGCCTCCAGCAGGCGACATGATATAATAGTAGCCGTTGCGTTTGTAGAATTTCGTGCCTTCGATGGTTGGCTGGTCCTCATGTCCGTCATAGACGATGCGGGCAGGGCCTGTCACAGCGGTGCCGTCGGGCGAGAGCGGCGCGACGAAGAGCACCGATTTCACTCCGGCGCGCGAGCCGGCGCAGCCAAACGAGAGATACGCCTTGCCGTCGTCGTCCCACAGCGGGCAGCAGTCGATCATGCCTTTGCCTTTCAGCACCCAGGTGATGGGGCTCCACTGGCCGCGGGGGTCTTGTGTCTTTGTCATGAAAAGTCCTTGGTCGGGGTCGCCGCAATAGATGTAAAACCAGCCGTCGTGATAGCGGATGGAGGGTGCCCAGACGTAGTTGCCGTGCTGTATCTTCTTGCGCCAGTCGAGGTCGCTGCCCTTATACTCGGGCAGGACGGGATAGTCGTTGAGCAGAGCCGCCCCGACAAGCTCCCAGTTCACGAGGTCGGTGCTGTGCAGAATCTGCAGGCCGGGGAAGCAGGCGAAGCTCGAAGAGGTCATGTAATAGTCGGAGCCGACACGGCACACGTCAGGGTCTGAATAGTCGGCGTCGATGACAGGGTTGCGGTATTTACCGTTCGAAAGGTTGGGATTCCAAGTCTTGGAAGGCGCCTGCGCTGCCGAGGGCAGAACGGCGGCGGACAGGAAGAGAGCAAGGGTTGCTGTACGTAGATTCATAAATTGATGTTTTGGTTGGTTAGCTAATTCAATGCAAAGTTATGAAAAAATTATGTGACGGAGAGCGTCTGCACCATAAAAAAATCTAAAGACAGAGGATAATCATCGAAAAAAATGAAATAATCTACCTTATTTTGTTATTTAATACGTTCGCGTGAAGTGTATTACATAAAAAAATTGTACTTTTGCAGAAGATTTTCAAATCTCAACCAATATAACGGAACAATTCACACACAGAACACGCGATAACAGAACTATGCTTGAAGTAAAGAATCTGCACGCCCGCATCGGCGACAAAGAAATACTGCGCGGCATCAACCTCACCATCGGCGACGGCGAGGTGCACGCCATCATGGGCCCTAACGGCTCCGGAAAATCCACACTCTCGGCTGTCCTCGTCGGCAACCCGCTCTACGAAGTGACAGAGGGAGAGGCATGGTATAACGGCAAGAACCTGCTCGAAATGCCGCCCGAAGAACGCGCGCACGAAGGGCTCTTCCTCTCATTCCAATACCCCGTTGAGATTCCGGGCGTCTCGATGACGAACTTTATGCGTGCCGCGATAAACGAGAAACGCAAATACCAGGGACTGGAGCCGATGAACGCCAGCGACTTCATGAAACTGATGCGCGAGAAACGGAAAGTGGTGGATCTGGACAACAAACTCGCGCACCGCTCGGTGAACGAGGGTTTCTCGGGCGGAGAGAAGAAACGCAACGAGATTTTCCAGATGGCTATGCTCGAACCTACACTGTCCATACTCGACGAGACAGACTCCGGCCTCGACGTCGATGCCATGCGCATCGTGGCGGAAGGCGTGAACAAACTGCACACGCCGAAGACCTCGACAATCGTCATCACACACTATGAACGGCTCTTGGAGATGATACGCCCAAGCGTCATACATGTGCTGTGGAACGGCAGAATAGTGAAAACCGACGGCCCGCAACTCGCGAAAGAGATTGAGACACGAGGCTACGACTGGATAAAAGCGGAGGTAATGGAAAATGAACGATAACGCTAACCTGCAATACACCGCACTATACGACGAATGCCGCGACATGGTGTGCCGGCACAGCGCGCCCGCGCTCAACGCACACCGCGAGGCGGCATACCAGACGGTGAGCACTACGCCGCTGCCCAACCGCAAAGTGGAAGAATACAAATACACGGACATGCAGCAGCTCTTCGCGCCCGACCTCGGGCTGAACCTGCAGCGTCTCGACATTCCCGTCAACCCTTACGACGCGTTCAGATGTGATGTCCCGAACCTCTCCACGCAACTCTATTTCGTCGTCAACGACAGCTTCTATGCCGACGCCTTGCCTAAGCCGGAACTGCCGGAAGGCGTCATCGTGGGCTCGCTGCGTGACGTGGCGACGCGCAAGCCCGACCTCGTGGAGAAATTCTACAA
Organism: uncultured bacterium; assembly: GCA_945788485.1. GTDB lineage: Bacteria > Bacteroidota > Bacteroidia > Bacteroidales > Bacteroidaceae > Prevotella. The sequence goes on from CALZMB010000060.1 coordinate 2,502, forward strand.
CACCCTGGCTGACGGAAAGGATGCCGTCACGGCGCTCAACACGATGCTGGCACAAGACGGGCTGATTATCTATGCGCCGAAGGGAGTGGCGGTAGGACGCACGATACAGGTCGTGAACATCCTCCGGGCAGACGTGGATTTGATGGTCAACAGGCGCGTCGTAATAATCGCCGAAGAAAGGGCGGCGCTGAAAGTGCTGTTCTGCGACCATGCTGCCGACGACAGGCAGTTCCTGACAACGCAAGTAGCGGAAATCTTCGTGGGGCAGGACGCTGACGTGGAGATATACGGACTGGAGGAGACACACCAGCGCAACACGCTCGTGGCGAACACATACATACGCCAGGACCGCAACTCGCGCCTCCACCACACGCTCATCACGCTCCACAACGGCACCACACGGCAGACGACACAGCTCACTCTCGCGGGAGAAGGGGCGGAATGCTGGATGAACGGAGCGGTCATCGCTGACAAGGAACAGCATGTCGATAACAACACGCTCATCGACCATGCCGTGCCGCACTGCGACAGCCACGAACTCTACAAATACGTCATCGACGGCAATGCCACCGGCGCCTTCGCCGGAAAAGTGCTTGTAAGGAAAGACGCGCAGAAGACAACGAGCGAGGAGAGAAACCAGAACATCGTGGCGACAAAGACGGCGAGGATGTACACGCAGCCTATGCTCGAAATCTACGCCGACGACGTGAAATGTTCGCACGGCTCAACAGTGGGGCAGCTGAACGAAAAAGCGCTCTTCTATATGCAACAGCGCGGCATCCCGGAGAAAGAGGCACGGCTGCTATTGCAGACGGCGTTCGTAACGGAAGTGGTGGACAACATACCGCTCGAACCACTCCGCAACCGTCTGCACTACCTCATAGAGAAACGCTTCAGAGGCGAGCTGTCGAAATGCGAAGGATGCAAGCTCTGCAAGTGATTGAAAGAGAAGCTCTCTCATAATGAAACAGAAAAAGAAAAGTTCCAGACATTCTGAATGCAGATTGTCTGGAACTTTTCTTTTTAGGTGGGTTCTATAAATTCACTTTGTCAGATTTTGAGATTATTTTCGAGGACAAATTGAAAGTTGAAGAGGGAGCGTAGCGGGCTACGTGACCGATGCGACTTGCAATTTGAACCGAAAAGAATCCAAAAGATGACAAAACGTTTGCCCAAAGATAAAAATACATTTCAACGGTGGGAATTTATAGAACCCACCTTTAGCGTGTTCTATAAACAGGTGTGACATCATTCGTCCATATAGGGACGGAGGAATCGGGAGACGACAGAGGTGTATTCCTCGGGGTGGTCGAGATATGCCCGCGCATGTTCAGAACCTTTCGCGACATACATCGCCTTTGGCTCGGGCTTCGCGTCGTAGAGCGGACGAAGCATGGAGAAGGGCACGAACGTGTCAGCGTCGCCGTGGATGAAGAGCATCGGCAAACGGCAGCGTGACACCTGCGCAAGAGGCGATGCCTCAGCGAACGACCACCCGTGGCGCAACTGGCACAAGAGGCTTGTCGTCTGCATCAGGGGGAACTCCGGCAGAGAGAACTGCTCGCGAAGCTGAAGAGAGAACTCGTCCCACACGCTCGTGTAGCCGCAGTCTTCGACAAAAGCACGGACAGAGGGCAGCAGGCCGCTCTCACCCGAAAGGCACATCGTCGTGGCGGCTCCCATCGAGACGCCATGCACCACGATGCGCGACGAATGGCAGCTGTCTGAAAAGAGGCTGTCGGCAACTTCTGTCCAACGTTTGACATCGAGGCGGTCTTTCCAACCCATCTGTATGTCGCCGCCTTCGCTCATGCCATGCGCATGGAGGTCGGGCAGCAGGATGTTGTAGCCGAGACGCTGATGATACATCCTGCCGAGGAAGAGAAACTTATAGCAGTCGTCTTTGTAGCCATGAACGACGACCGCCGTCTTGCCGTGCGCACTGTCGCCGCGCATATATAGGGCGTGATGCCGCTCGCCTGTAGGCATGACGATGGTGGTGTCGCGCAGCAGTCCGCAACGCCGCACGCTGTCTGTCCACTGGCGCATGTCGGGCGCACGGTCGTAGAGCACCGCAAGAGAGCGTTCAACATCGCCGCGCCCCTCGTCGGCATCCAACGAGAATGACAGCATATAGCAACTGCCGCCTGCAACAGCGAGCAGCACGGCTGAAAGGACGGACAGAATGACGATGCGGCGTTTCATGTTTATAGAGAGTTGACGAGTTGACAAGTTGACAAGTTGACGAGTTGACAAGTTGACAAGTTGACAAGTTGTGTGTAGTGTCAACTCAAAAGCTCGTCAAGTCATATACTATCAACTTGTCAACTCGTCAACTCGTTTACTCGTCAACTAATAATTAAATAATTTTATCCAGTTTGCTGGTGTTAGCGTCTATCTGCTCCTGCGGAATATCATAGTCCTGGAGAGAGCCTGCGAGATACATGTCGTAGGCGGACATGTCGATGAGTCCGTGGCCCGAGAGATTGAAGAGGATAACCTTCTCTTCGCCGCTTTCCTTGCAAGCCTTCGCCTCGCGTATGGCGGCGGCAATGGCGTGGCATGATTCGGGCGCAGGGATGATGCCTTCTACCTTAGAGAAGAGGAGGCCGGCTTCGAATGTCTCTGACTGATAAAGATCGACAGCCTCCATGAGATTGTCTTTCAGCAGCTGAGAGATGATCATGCCCGCACCGTGATAGCGCAGACCGCCAGCGTGGATGTTGGCAGGCATGAAGTCGTGGCCGAGGGTGTACATCGGGAGCAGCGGCGTCAGGCCGGAGAGGTCGCCGAAGTCATACTGGAAGACACCGCGCGTGAGTTTCGGACAGCTTGCCGGCTCGGCAGCCACGAAGCGTGTGTGTTTGCCGTCGAGGATATTGTGGCGCAAGAACGGGAACGAGATGCCGGCGAAGTTCGAGCCGCCGCCGAAGCATCCTATCACGATGTCAGGATATTCGCCCGCCTTCTCCATCTGCTTCTCTGCCTCAAGGCCGATGATTGTCTGGTGGAGCGCAACATGGTTGAGCACTGAGCCGAGGACATACTTGCAGTTCGGGGTGGTCATCGCCAGTTCGACAGCCTCTGAGATGGCTGTGCCGAGAGAGCCCTGGTTGTTAGGGTCGCGCGTGATTACATCCTTGCCGGCGCGGGTGGACATCGACGGCGAAGGGGTCACCTGAGCACCGTAGGTCTGCATGATAGAACGGCGGTAGGGCTTCTGGTTGTAAGAAATCTTCACCTGATAGACGGCAGCCTCAAGGCCGAAGACCTTTGCGGCGTACGAGAGGGCGCAGCCCCACTGGCCAGCACCTGTCTCTGTGGTGACGTTGGTGACACCTTCCTGCTTGCAGTAGTATGCCTGCGCAAGGGCGGAATTGAGTTTGTGAGAGCCTACAGGCGACACAGACTCGTTCTTGAAATAGATGTGCGCCGGAGTGTCGAGAGCCTTCTCAAGACCGTAGGCACGGACGAGCGGTGTAGAACGGTAGTACTTGTACATGTCGCGCACCTCTTCAGGGATGTCTATCCACCGGTCGGTGACGTTCAGTTCCTGATGGCACAGCTCTTTAGCGAAGATGGGGTAGAGGTCTTCTGCCTTCATCGGCTCGTGTGTGGCAGGATGGAGAGGAGGCAGAGGTTTGTTGGGCATATCTGCCTGGATGTTGTACCACTGTGTGGGGATTTCTTCTTCGGCGAGGAAGAAGCGCTTCTGTTTTGTACTCATTGTCTTTTTTAATATTATTTCCTGTTATTTATCTTGTGTTCCGGTTTCTGTTTCAGACATTACGATTTGTCGTCTCAAGACGGCAAAGAGATTTTGAAACAAGAGAAAAACCTTGCCGAAAAGCGCAAACTGTCACTTTGGGTAGGCTACCAAGTTGCAAAAGTAATAATAATAATCGGATTGTCAAAGAGAAAAGACATCTATTTTTTTGTCATGTCAGGAAAAAACAGTAATTTTGCAGACAAATAGGCGTATGCCTGCACGTCTGACCTTCGTTGCTTGACAGGCGGAAAGACATGACGCGGCAACGCAAGAAGAAATGCTTTTATGGAAGAAAAGAATAAATTTGTGCGGCAGGTGGCTGAACAGAAATACGAATACGGTTTCACCACCGATGTCCATACAGAAATCATACCCGTCGGGCTGAATGAAGATGTCGTGAGGCTCATCTCAGCAAAGAAAGGCGAGCCGCAATGGCTGCTGGACTTCCGCCTCGACGCATACAGATACTGGAGCCGGCAGAAGCAGCCGGCGTGGGGGCATGTCACGCTGCCGCCTATCGACTATCAGGCAATATCGTACTACGCCGACCCGTTGGCTAAGAAGCCGGACGGGCCGAAGACGGTGGACGACATAGACCCGGAGCTGACAAAGACCTTCGACAAGCTCGGCATCCCGCTCGAAGAGCGTCTCGCCCTCAGCGGCGTGGCGGTGGATGCCATCATGGACTCCGTGTCGGTGAAGACGACATTCAAAGAGAAACTGAAAGAGAAAGGCATCATTTTCATGTCGATTGGCGAAGCGGTGAAAGAGCATCCCGACCTCGTAAGGAAATATCTCGGAACCGTAGTGCCTTACAGAGACAACTATTTCGCCGCTCTCAACTCCGCCGTCTTCAGCGACGGGTCGTTCGTATATATACCGAAAGGCGTCAGATGCCCGATGGAGCTGTCAAGCTATTTCCGCATCAACGCACGCAATACGGGACAGTTTGAGCGCACGCTCATCATCGCTGACGATGACGCTTACGTCTCGTATCTCGAAGGATGCACCGCCCCGATGCGCGACGAGAACCAGTTGCACGCCGCCATCGTGGAGATAGTGGTCAACGACAGGGCGGAAGTGAAATACAGCACTGTGCAGAACTGGTACCCAGGCGACGAGAACGGCAAAGGCGGCGTGCTGAACCTCGTGACGAAACGCGGAGAACTGAGAGGCGAAAGCTCCAAGCTCTCGTGGACACAAGTGGAGACAGGCTCTGCCATAACGTGGAAATATCCGTCGTGCGTGCTGAAAGGCGACAACTCCGTGGCGGAGTTCTATTCCGTAGCAGTGACAAACAACCATCAGGAGGCGGACACCGGCACGAAGATGATACACATGGGAAAGAACACACGCTCGACAATCATCTCGAAAGGCATATCTGCCGGACATTCGCAAAACTCCTACCGCGGACTTGTCCGCGCCACGTCGAACGCCGACAACGCACGCAACTACTCGTCGTGCGACTCGCTGCTGCTCGGTTCAGAATGCGGAGCACACACCTTCCCATACATGGACGCACGCAACGACACCGCAATCTTCGAACACGAGGCGACGACATCGAAAATCAGCGAAGACCAGCTCTTCTACTGCCAGCAGCGCGGCATACCCATGGAACAGGCGGTAGGACTCATCGTCAACGGCTACGCGAAAGAGGTGCTCAACAAACTGCCGATGGAGTTTGCAGTCGAAGCGCAGAAACTCCTCTCCGTATCATTAGAGGGCACAGTGGGATAGGCTTCTGACCGACGACGAAAAAAACTTTCTGACAAATGCCAAAACTCAGCACATTAGCCAAAGACACAGCCATATACGGCATGAGCAGCATCGTAGGCAGGTTTCTCAACTACCTGCTTGTGCCGCTCTACACCTATTGCATGCCAAAGGATTCGGGAGACTACGGCACGAGCGTGAACATGTACGCCTACACCGCACTGGCTCTCGTCATCCTCACCTTCGGCATGGAGACATCGCTCTTCCGCTTCGCGAACAAAGAGGGAGAGACACCCGACACCGTCTTCTCCACCTCGCTCGCCGTGGTAGGGACATTGTCAGCCGTCTTCCTCGCCATGATATTCGGCTTCATCAGCCCGCTGAGCGAAGCCCTCGGATATGCCGCGCACCCGGAGTACATACTGATGATGGCAGTGGTGACAGTGCTCGACGCGCTGCAGGCGATACCGTTCTGCTACCTGCGCTTCAAGAAACGCGCCGTGAAGTTCGCGTCGCTCAAGCTCCTCTTCATCGCCTTCAACATCCTGCTCAATATCGTCTTCTTCGTCATACTGAAGCGCACAGAGGTGTTCTACGTCTTCGCCGTGAACCTTGTATGCACGGCTGGCATCACCTTATTCTTCATACCCGACCTGCTGCACATCAAATGGAAGTTCGACGCCTCGCTGCTGCGACGTATGCTGGGATATTCGTGGCCCTTGCTCATTCTCGGAGTGGCAGGCATACTCAACCAGACAGCCGACAAAATCATCTTCCCTCTCGTCTGCGACGAAGCTGACGCCACAGCACAGCTCGGAGTGTATGGCGCTTGCGTGAAGATTGCCATGATAATGGCGATGATAACACAGGCGTTCCGCTTCGCCTATGAGCCTATCGTATTCGCAAGCTGCAAAGAACGGGATTCTAAGGAATACTACGCCAAAGGCATGAAATTCTTCATCATCTTCACCCTCCTCGCTTTCATCTGCGTCATGGCGTACATGAACATCCTGCAATACATGATAGGCCCGGAATACCGTGAAGGACTGCGCACCGTGCCTATCGTCATGGCAGCCGAGATAATGATGGGCGTATATTTCAACCTCTCGTTCTGGTACAAGCTCATAGACAAGACGATATGGGGAGCATGGTTCTCCGTCGCGGGATGCCTCGTGCTGGTGGCGGTGAATGTCATCTTCATCCCAACCTGCGGATATATGGCTTGCGCATGGGGAGGCTTTGCCGGCTACGCCACGGCGATGACGCTGTCATATATTGTCGGACAGAAGAAGAATCCTATACGCTACCCGTTAGGCTCGATTGCCGTCTATGTCGCGATGACAGCACTCTTCTTCTTCATCATACAATGGAGCAACAGCCATCTCGCGCCCGTCACCGCCATGCTGCTCAACACCGGCGTTGTCATGATGTTTGCGGCTCACATCGCCTATCACGACCTGCCGCTGAAAAGCATCATCGCCCGTCTGCGCAAACGATGATTGAGCCACCCGACATCCCCAACCCCAAAAGATATGAAACGCACCCTCAGATTCTACATCACCGCCGCCCTGCTCTGTCTCGCAGTGGGCGTGGCAGCATACCTCGCACTGCGCTCCGTCTTCTCCGGCTCGTCGCTGACGACAGAGGCTGAAGAGAGAATAGAGCGCACACCTGCCGTAGTCGATTCGATACGCTCCATCGGGCAGTGGGAGCTGGCATCCGTCGAACTCTCGGTAGATGTCGATACGATACGCAAACGATGGATAGGACTGGTGAAAGACGAGGTGAAACGCCGCTACACCGGCAGGCTCTCCGTAGGCATCGACATGACACAGCTGCAGGACAGCTGCTACGCCGTCAGCGGAGACACCATCACCGTCACCCTGCCCGCCGTCAGGCTCCTCGACACCAACTTCATAGACGAGAGCAGGACGCGAACCCTGATTGCCGACAACGAGGAGTTTGCAGACAATCCGCAGGTGAAGAAAGCCATGCTTGAGAAAGCCCGCCGGCGTCTCGCCGCACAAGGTGCCGACAGCGAGACCGTTGCCGAATGCCGGCAGAGGGCAGCCGCAGAGGTGAAAGAACGGTTCTCGGCTATTGGATATTCCACCGTAGTGGTGGTTTTCGAATAGCACAGGCAACACACACGTGACACATATCGACTGACACAGCAGCGCTGCCACACATTATTTATATATATAGAAGACCCGTCCCCCGCACTACAAGAAACAACACTATCCATGGTCCTGAACTATATCTTCATCGCATTCTTCCTTCTCTCGTTCGTCATAGCCCTGCTCAGACTTGTCATCATGGGCGATGTCGAGGTCTTCCCCGCTATGATTGACAGCACCTTCAGCTCGGCGAAGACGGCATTCGAAATATCGTTGGGGCTCACCGGAGTGCTGTCCTTGTGGCTCGGCATAATGAAGATAGGCGAACGCGGAGGTGTCGTCGATGCTCTGGCACGCTTCCTCTCCCCCGTCTTCGTACGCCTCTTCCCCGACATTCCAAAGGGCCATCCCGTCACCGGCACCATCTTCATGAA